>CAZLTX010000268.1:0-1506 GCA_964562555.1 uncultured Oscillospiraceae bacterium | reverse complement strand
CGTGGGCGGCAATCCCGACAGCCCGGAGGCTCTTAAGCTTATGAACGGCAGCGAGGGCTTTGTAATAACGCCGCCGCCTACTATAGATGAGCGAAAAGAAATGATGCTCAGGCATTTCCGAGATGTGATGGCACTTAAGGGTGAATATTCAGCTGTGCGTGAAATGAGAAAGCATGTCGGCTGGTACCTAAAGGGAATGCCGGGCTCTGCGGCATTTCGCGGCAGGATAAATCAAATTAACAATGCACAGGAGCTTGAAACAGCTATCAAAAGCATTTGATGCTTGACAGACGGAAGAAAGGGAGAAATGCGGGAACTGATTGATATCTTTCTGACCTCGGCTCGTGTAGGAGCCATGACCTTCGGCGGCGGCTATGCCATGCTGCCGATTTTGCAGCGAGAGGTCGTCGAAAAGAAAAAATGGAACACAGAAGAAGAAATTCTGGAATACTACGCACTTTCGCAGTGCCTTCCCGGAATCATAATGGTGAACACTCTCGTTTTCGTCGGAAAAAAGAGAAAGGGAACAGCGGGTGCGTGTGTGAGTGCATTGGGAGCGGTTACGCCTTCATTTTTGATAATAATCGCAATAGCGGCACTGCTGACGGCATTTGCCGAGGTTCCGGCTGTGCAGAATGCGTTTGCGGGCATACGAGTGTGCGTATGCGTGCTGATTTTCAATTCTGTACTCAAGCTTTGGAAAAGTGCCGTGACGGACAAAAAGACACTGCTTATCTTCGCAGCGATTGCGGCAGGCTCGCTTTTCATAGACATTACGCCCGTGGCTTTCGTGCTCGGAGCGGCGGCGGTCGGAATTCTGCTCACATGTATGGCTGAGCCGAAGGATAAAAACGCTCGGAAACGAGGTGAAGAGAAGCTATGATTTTGATAAGACTCTTTCTCGAATTTCTGAAGATAGGAAGCTTTTCGGTGGGCGGCGGTATGGCAACTCTGCCTTTCCTGTATGACATGGCGGACAAAACCGGCTGGTGCAGCCATGCACAGATAGCGGATATGCTGGCGGTTTCCGAATCGACCCCCGGTCCCATCGGTATCAATATGGCAACCTATGTGGGCTACAGCATTGCGGGTATACCGGGAGCTGCTGCGGCAACCCTCGGAATAATCATACCGGGTATTCTGTTCGTAATCCTAGTAGCGTCACTTATGAAAAAATACAGCAGCAACAGATATGTTGAGGGTGCGTTTTACGGACTCAGACCCGCCTCGACGGGACTGATTGCGGCGGCAGGAATACTAGTCGCAAAAATAACATTTATCAATCCAAATGCGGGAATTATGCTGATTTCCGACAATGCTCAAACGGCAGCCGAGCACGCAGGCTTTGCAGCAGGACTGCTCGCTGTTTTTAATATAAAAGCAATCATTTTGGCAGCAGTCCTTCTGCTGCTCACACGAAAAGTAAAGCTCACGAAAAAGCTGCACCCCGCACTGTTCATAGCATTCTCGGCAGTCGTAGGTATAGTATTTTCGTTCGCAGAGGTA
>CAZLTX010000267.1:0-1524 GCA_964562555.1 uncultured Oscillospiraceae bacterium | reverse complement strand
TTTTCCATCTGAGCCTTGGTTTCGCCCTCTGCACCGTTTTCGACCATGCTCATCGGCTATTCTTCAATTACATACCAAACCGTGTTTTCCGAATTGTAATCGTCCAAGCGAAGCGTACCGTCTGCGTTTTCATTCTCCTCTGCGTGAGTCACATATATGATACGCTTGACATAATCCTCGACCGGTGCGGGCTCACCGAGCTTTGCACTCACCGCCTTGCCCTCGGCACTCAGCTCACGCAGCTCTTGGAAAATCTTCATGGCAGCTTCACCGGTACACACCTCTGCATTGCCCTTTCTGTCCTCGATTACCACTCTCGCAGGCAAACAGAAATACGACTGAGTCTGCAACTGCTCGTTCGAGTCGCTCGAATCGTTCGATTTGCCCGATTTTCCTGATTTCTCCGCATCATCGGCTGTCGAGCCGTCATTTTCCTCATCCGCTCCGTTTTTTTGCCCTGTCTGATACGAAGAGTCATCGTTTTTTCTAGACTTGCCTGCTGCATCGCCGCTGCTGTAGCCGACAATGCCATCAAGACTGTCAAAGCTGTCAGAGCTGCCACCGCTGTTTGTCCCGTCCGCAGTTTCCATGCTGTACTGCTCTACGCCTTCCGCACCGTCTGCCAAATTATCCGCTGAGCCTGCGGATAATTTGGCAACATCGTCATAGCTTCCCACAGCGGTTCCGTTCTCCTCGTAGCGAGCTGCAAGCTCAGCTGCTCCGTCGCTTGCCATAAAGTCAGGCAGAGCACCCACTCCCACAGCGATCATCACACAGGCTGCCGCCGCCGTAAGTCCCGTCACCAGCTTCATGCGTTTTTTTCGCAGTACCGCAGCCTCAGCCTCCTTGGCACGCATGACATCGGCTTTTTCGTAAATGTCCTTCAAAAATTGTTCTCCCGTTTTCACCCTACATAACCTCCTCATCGCCCAACAGTGCTCTAAGTGCCTTTTTTCCCCTAAACACCAGATTTTCCACCTGCTTACGATTTTTCTTCATGATTTTTCCTGCGTCATCGTACGACATGTCCTCAAGGTAAACAAGATGGAGTGCGGTTCTGTATTCCTCCTTGATACCGTTCAGTGCCTCGGAAAGCCGCTTTTCCTGCTCGCTTTTTGCCACCGATTCCTCCAGTGTCATCAAATCGGCAATTTCGCCTGCGTCCTCGATGGGTGCAAGCTGCATACGCTTGTGCTTTCTCAGCCAATCCACCGCCTTGTTTCTTGCAATGGCAAACAGATATGTCTTAAGCGAGCTTTTTTGCTCAAATCGTTCGGGGTGTACCAAAAGCTCCACGAAAACGTCTTCAGCCAAATCCTCTGCCGTATCGAGATCGTTCACATATCTGCATATGAAAAATATTAAATTTTCCCGATAAAGCTCAACTATTTCGCCGAATGCATCTCGGTCCCCGTCCAAAAAACGGCGGTAGCTGTCTGCACCCTTGTCCATTCGTACCTCCTGTCCCTTTTCATTTATTTTGTCGGATTATTTTGGAAAAACACTCAGGGGGTTATGTGAAAA
>CAZLTX010000266.1:0-1524 GCA_964562555.1 uncultured Oscillospiraceae bacterium | reverse complement strand
TAAACTATAATATCAAATTTTTCAAAAAAAGAAAGACAAAATCGAAGAAATGTTATATAATTCTTTCATTGTTATAATTCACACGGAGGAAATTTTATGAAAAAAATCAGAGTCGGCATTTTGGGATTTGGCACTGTCGGCGGCGGAACCTATGAAATTCTAACGAAAAACGCTGATTTGATCTCTGAACGCACAGCTGCTGCGATAGAGGTTGTTAAGATACTGAAAAGAAAACCGCAGTCCCCTGCTTTTCTTTTTACAAACGACCCGGATGAGATACTCAACGATCCCGATATCGATCTTATAGTAGAGGCAATCGGCGGTATAGAGCCTGCCTCCTCGTTCATGCTTAAGGCTATGAACAACGGCAAGCATGTCGTAACCGCAAACAAGGCGGCTGTGGCGGCAAACTACGAAGTACTTACTGAAACAGCACGCAGGAACAAAGTGGAATTTCTCTTTGAGGCTGCTGTCGGCGGCGGCATTCCTGTCCTGACAGCTATACAGAATCCTCTGCAAGGAAACCGTTTCCTCGAGGTAATGGGTATTCTTAACGGAACCACAAACTATATACTTACAAAGATGACAGAGGACGGTGCTGAGTATGCAGCAGTGCTCAAGGACGCACAGGCAAAGGGCTTTGCGGAGGCAGACCCTACGGCAGATGTCGAGGGAATTGATGCAGCAAACAAGCTTTCGATTTTGATTTCCCTGCTCTTTGACAAATACATTGCACCTTCCGATATACCAACCGTCGGAATATCCGCAGTCACCGGTGATGATATCAAAGCGGCAGCCGAAGAAGGCTGTAAGATAAAGCTCATCGGACATGCCTATCTCGAAAACGGCGAGGTTAAGGCAAGCGTATCACCGAAAAAGCTTCCGCTCTCCCATCCCCTCAGCGGTGTTTCCAATGAATTTAATGCCGTTTATGTTACCGGCGATATGGTCGGCGAGCTTATGTTTTACGGCAAGGGAGCAGGTGCTCTGCCTACGGGAAGTGCAGTCGTGGGCGATATAATCGCAGTCACACAAAAAATAAGATAATAATTTACAAAAATACAGGAGGAAAATAACAATGAGCTTATACAAGCAGTGGGTTGACCTTATGGAGGGTCAAACAGAAGAAACATTCGAAGATTTTTGGAAGGAATACAGCGAAACAGAAACAAGAATCTATTCACACATTTTAGAGAACAAGGATACTCACCTCGCAGGCAAATTCAGCGAGCTGGTTGAAAAATTTGAAGCAGACCCTGCAATCTTCATGGGTTTCCTCGACGGTATCCAGACGAGTCTTAATAATCCTTTCGACCTTGAATCCGTCAACGAGGACAGCGATATCGACCTTGATGTTGATTTCGAAAAGCTCTTCTTCAACATGCTCAAGGCAGAGGCTGAATACCTCTACACACTTCCACAGTGGGAAAACGTTCTCTCTGAAGAAAAAATCGTCGAAATCATCAAGGATTTCAAGCGTTCCAAGACAGTACACAAGGAAAAAGAACCGGGCAGAAACGACCC
>CAZLTX010000265.1:0-1559 GCA_964562555.1 uncultured Oscillospiraceae bacterium | reverse complement strand
AAGTCAAAGAGGACATTCGGCTGATTTGCGTACTGGTTGACCAGTCGTAGAATTTATCATAATAAGTTTCCCATGTCATAAGCATCGTTCTTTCTAAATCATCGAATGAAATACTGCTGCCATGCCTTAAATATGCGTAGCATCAATAAAGAATCCTTGCCTTATAAGCTAATGATACGTGTTTTTACGAGAAATGCAACAGGTTTTCGGAAATTAGAAACAAGGTGCCGCCATTTGCGACACCTTGTAGCGTGATTCTGTATTTTCCTACGCATTTAAAGCATAAAAAGCATCCTTTACCATCTCTTTGTACACATGCTTTACGTTTTCCGGAGCTTTAATCTTTACCTATTCGCTGAAGCCGAAGACCCAGCTGTAAAACAGCTGGCTTGTTGCGACCTCGACCTCCGCTTTGAAGGAAGAGAGATCATAGGCAAATGTTATCAAAGAGAATCTCTGGTCCATCGTTGTTATTATCTGCGTTCACAATCTCAAGCCGCTGTTCCACGATATACATAAAATACTTTATATCCATACTTTTATATACGGGATGGATATTATGATCCATCATGCTTTTGAATTATTTGCAGGGGTACACCAATACACAATATTGCAGGGATGATGCAGGCGGCCATGATTTTTTTACACATCTATTGTCATGGCAATCTATCCCGAAAATTTCCCTGCCTATGGTTGGATTACAGCCTGCTTTGATACTCGTCGCAAAGCTCCTCGATGGCATCTGCGGTGATGCCGCAGTCTTTTCTGTATTCGATGTGCAGGCGAGTCGCTTTAATCGCCTTTTTAAGAGCGGCGCTTCCGTATTCGTTGAGGATCAGATCATAATATTTCCGAAGCGCTTTGCCGCTGATCGCCCGTTTGAATACGGTTCCGGATAGCAAGCTGCTCACGGCATAGATGTACATAATTGCAGAGTTTCGGTTCATGCCTGTTTTCTCAACGACCATGTCGGCCAGCTCGGAGGGATTCGCGCCGTCGTTGAATTGCTTGCCGCATTGATAGCAGAGCATCATCATCTCATCGGTCATTTTTTTATAAGCCCCCTGGCCTCTGCGAGCTTCTGATGCTTCGCCAGTCTCATCAAAAACGGCTTCTTGTTCGCACGGCCGATCGAAGCGCCCAACAGTTTGTTTCAGCACGGCAACGTCTTCTTCCAGCTTTTTAATTCGGGTCATAAGCTCCAAAATGATAGTCTCGTATTGCATATGGAAAGTCCTCCGTTCACAAAAATTCTTTATGTTTCCTATGGTTAGATTCTACCGCCATTCAAATGATTTGTCAATAGAAATATTTCTATGAATAGAAAAACCAATTAAGAAATATTTCGCGCGCGGATTTGACGTGAGGATACGTATAGTGGCGGCTCTCAGCCCGAGGCGAGGCGTCATTTGCGAAGCAAATGACGGAAGGGGCTTTGCACAGGCACTCCCTCAGTCGGCTGCGCCGCCAGCTCTCCCAAAGGGAGAGCCAAGCGCCCCCTCAGTCACCGCTTGCGCGGTGACAGCTCCCCCATAAATGGGGGCGCCTTTGGTGCAGTG
>CAZLTX010000264.1:0-1570 GCA_964562555.1 uncultured Oscillospiraceae bacterium | reverse complement strand
AAGTATATTATTACAACTATATGTAAATACAAAAGATATGGAGAAAATTTTATGGCAATAGTAAGTAATGAGCAGGTAATTAAGGTATTAAGGCAGTATAATCCGTGGTGGCGAAGCCCGTCATTGATTAAAGAAGAAAGCAAGCCGCAGAAAAGACTTGCCTATTATGAAGCTCTTAAAATGATAAAGCATAAGACTATAAGAAGATTTGCGGTTTTATCGGGAGCAAGGCGTGTAGGCAAGACAACCATTATGTATCAAATGATAGAGAATTTGATTGATGAAGGCGTAAATCCGGGGAATATTTTGTATGTATCTTTTGATAACCCCATTGTGAAGCTTGTCAGCGTTGAAAGCGTAATTTCTATTTATGAGTCGCTTTATCCTATCGAAGAAACAAAATATATTTTCCTGGATGAAATTCAGTACACAGAGAATTGGGAACTGTGGATGAAGGTTATTTATGACAGCAGAAAGGATATTCGCTTGACAGCTACAGGTTCGGCAAGTCCTATATTAGAAAAGGGAGCTGCGGACAGCGGCACGGGCAGATGGAGTGTTTTGAAGATACCGACAATGTCATTTTATGAATACTGCCATCTTTTGCAAATTGAAGAGCCTATTTTGCCCGACAATTTGAAATTGACAAAGCTTGTGAAAATGAATAATGCGGAGCTTGGGGATCTGATGGATAGGTTTACTCTGCTGAAGGGACATTTTAACCGTTATCTTATGATCGGAGGCTTTCCGGAGCTTGTTCTGTCTGATGATGATGTTTATGCACAAAGAGTGCTGCGTGAGGATGTGGTCGATAAGGTCATAAAACGTGATGTTTTGACATTGTTTAATATCCGAAGCCCTCTTTTGATGGAAAAGCTTTTCTTGTATCTTTGCATGAATTCGACAGAGATATTCAGTGTTACGACGGCAGCAAAAGAGTTAGAAAACATTTCGCCGATTACGATAGAAAACTATATAGAAGCTCTCGAAATGTCGAATCTTATTTATGTTGCAAAGCCGATAGATGTCGGAAGTAAAGGAGCCTTAAAAGGTAAACCGAAAATTTTTATTGCCGATGCTGCTATTCGCAATGCGGTTCTTATGATTGATGATGTATTATCAGACGAAAAGGAACTCGGTTCTATGGTAGAAACCTGCGTTTATAAGCACATCGCAGCTTTTTATCAAGGGAGCAGTGCACAACTCGGCTATTTCAGAAAATTAAAAGAAAATCAGAAAGAGGTCGATGTTGTCATAGAACTTCCACGTGAAAAAATTCTATGCGAGATTAAATACAGAAATAATTCACATATTCCGAGCTCTGATGCCATAGTTGAACTATGCAATGACGAAAAATCAAAAGTCACGAATGCATTCCTTATAACCAAAAACTTAGAAGATTTCGGCATTACAAAGCATGAAACGAAAACAGCGATTATGCGAGTACCTGCGATAGCTTTTTTGTATTTGCTCGGAAAGGAAGAGGCAGACGGACAAAGCGGAAAAATGTAATACAATGTGCGGAATTTGGTGCACATACGGGGAACGGAGCTTGATTATGAAAACTATT
>CAZLTX010000263.1:0-1573 GCA_964562555.1 uncultured Oscillospiraceae bacterium | reverse complement strand
TCTGCGTGCAGCAGGGTATCCAGTGTGCGTACATATTCGGGCTTATCGGTCTTCATCTTGCCGAGGCGGACTAGTCCTCCGAACTCGGCACTGCCCATCAGCAGGCTGCTCAAATCCGACCGCAGGCAGGAAACATGAACTTCGGCTGCCTCATACGCCTCCGGCTCACCGCAGTATTCCCATCTGCCGTTTTCAAAATTAAGTACGAGCTTCTGCTCCGTGCCCTCCACATCGTCTGTCACCGCAAAACCTGCCGACAGCTTTAGCTGCGGGAAGCTCCTGTGTGCCGCAGCCTTGACAAAAGCCTCGACATCGCAAATCTTATACATCGTACCTATTGCCGACACATTGGTCTGCAAAAATCCGAAATCTATATAATTGCCGCTCATGTCCTGGCAGCTTTCGAGCAGATGATAGAACTCCGGCTCGCCGCTTCTTATGATTACCGACTGTGCGAGATCAGCTTGCAGCCGCAGTCCTGCCAGCAGCTTTCGCAGCACCGCAGGCTCAGAATAAACCAGCTCCTTTACGTCCATCAAATTCAGCGTATAATTGCAGTCAGAGGTATTTTCAAAGCAAAATGCCGCATAGCCGACAAGTTTTCCGTCCTTAAAGCAGCCGATTCTGCGAATTTCGTCATCGTCTAATATATCTCTTACTTCCTCTTCGAATTTGCAGACCGCACCGTGACTATGCTTTACAAACTCTGTATAACAGTCTACGGTCAACGCCGCCTCGTCCTTTCCGAGCAGCCTGAGTCCTGCAAGCTCATCCCTTGCCGCAGTCGGAAGATAATCGGTTCTGATATGATATTCGTCCAGCTTGGTTCCGCAGCCGTAGCCGAGCTTTTTATAAAAGTCCATGCGGAACGGAAGCAGCATAGACACGCAGCCGCCCGACTTCACTGTATATTCCTCGAAAAAGCGAACCATGTCACGAGCCGCACCCTTGCGTTTATGCATCGGGTGAACGCCCAAAGCCATAAGTCCCACGGCACGACGCAGCTCGCCGTACAGGTTCATATCGAAATCTATCAGCTTCATAGTTGCAATCAAGCTCTCTCCGCTTTCATCAGCTTCAAACAAGCCGAAAAAATTCACATGACTGAACTCCTGCATTGACTGCAGATTCCGCCGATAATACTTTTCATAGCACTCCTCCGAAAGATCCTTGCCCGCAGGATATGCATTCAGATATATTTCCATATATGCTTTCATGTCCTTCGGTGTCAGTGCCCGCACCTCTCTCTTTTTCATAAGCCGCCCTCCTTTTCTTTTCTTCATTCTACCACATTTTGCGGCATAAATCTACGACGCAGCTTCAGAATTGCAAGTGATATGTACACAGCGGAAAAAATATGTTATGATATGGACGAGGCAGTGCCGATTTTCTTCGGAGCTTCGAGCCTTGCCTCGAAAATTTTTTATCGTTCAAAAAGGGGAATAAAGATGAAAAGCTTTTTAGCCGCATTACTGGCTTGTATGCTGCTCCTGTCCGCAGGCTGCACGCAGGAGCCGAGCGAGATTAAAATCGAAAAGCCCGAGGAAAACACCGCTGACTTTCACGAAATAGA
>CAZLTX010000262.1:0-1578 GCA_964562555.1 uncultured Oscillospiraceae bacterium | reverse complement strand
CTTTAGGCGTAGCGGACATTGAGTTCAATGCTGTCGGGGAGGGCTTCAAGCTCGGTTACGGCTACGGAATACGGATATGTTATGATGCGTGAAACGCTTTTGTCGGCAGGCGGTTCTGTAAACAATGCGGTGACGGTGAGATTTGAGCCGTTTTTCGTCTTTTCGACAGTCATTTTTTCGATGCTCAGCTCGTAGCCGGCTGTCGGCTTTTCGCCTCGTGTTACCACCACATAAACCTTGCCGTCAACCAGGCAGCCGAGTGCCCGTTCGAGGTCACGATATTCGGGAATTACATCTTTTTCGATAGTGCGTGGGATTTCCTCAGCGGAAAGCACTGTGAATTCCACGCCGCCGAGAGCCGAATCAAACAGGGTTTGTGACAAAATCAGAGCGACGGCAAGAAGTATGAGTACGACACAGCTTATGCGGAAAATTTTTTTCGCTGAAAATTTCGTGCTTGTTGCTGCGGCTGCGGTGCCTGCTGCTGTATCGGAAACGACGACGGCCTTGGGTTTTCTGTTGAATATTCTGCGTTTGGTGTATTCTGACATAGAATTACTCCCTTCGTTTATTATGTAGGAAATATCGCTTGCGATAGTTCCGGAATATCAAGAAAGTCTGCCGCTGAAATATAATAGGCGTAGCGACTTTCTTAAGAGATTTCAAAACATTCTATGAAAGGACGGGTGAAAATATGCGGAAAAGCTTATTGGCACAAATTCGAGCGGAGGCTGATATGGCGACAGAGTGGTTGCCGCTTGAAGAGGGTATTTTCTCGGAGGCTCGGAAACAGCGAGCTGCGGTCGTGGGTATCGGAAAGGGTGCGGGTGCGACCTTTGTTGCTGCGAATTTGGCGTATTATATGGCAAAATCCGCAGACGGTGTGTGCTATATAGATAAGGAAAACCGATATTTATCCGGGGCGGGTTCGGGCGGAGCAGGTCAGACTGTCGGCATACGAAATGATGAATCTAATGAAAGATATGCATACCGTTCTATTCCTCTGGATCGTGTAATATCAAGGAATCGAGCCGTGGACTATTTTGAGGCGGAGCAGCGGGGTGCTCCCTATGGGAACAGAAGAAATCTTTATGCGAATGTAAACTGGGTTGTGCATTTGCCGAAGGAGAATATTTCAGACAATAGCAGGCATAATTTCCATGGCAGCATAAAACGAGGGGCTAACCTGTCCTCTGATAATTATGATGTAAGGAAGGCGGAAAATACGGAAAAAATCAAAAATGTAGCGGAGCTACGCTCCAAATATATATATCCGCCGGCAGGCGTGCAGGGCTTCGCCCTGCGAGGCGGCGATGGGCTGAAGCAGGAACGAATTCCGGGCAAATACCTGATTTTGGACGAGCCGCCCATCGCCCGCCTGACGGAAGCGGAGCTGGTCATCTGTGTGATTGATCCGCTTCCGTCACGCCTGCACAGCGGAATGGAAAAACTTATCTGCCTGCGGGATAACAGAATAAAAGCAGGCAGGAAGTTTTCACCTGTTTTGAACCTGCCGACACCTGTTATTTGGGTGCTGAATAAGGACAATTCACAGGTTTCGCACCGTGAACTGGAACA
>CAZLTX010000261.1:0-1584 GCA_964562555.1 uncultured Oscillospiraceae bacterium | reverse complement strand
TTCTCATATTGCCCATATTATTTGCCTCCTTGTTTTGATATTTGGGGTGTAGCTCATTGTCGACGGCAAGAGTGATAAACTCTGCCATCGTCATTCCGTGCTGTTCGATATACTCTCTGACCTCTGCGTGAAGATTAGCATCGATCTTGACGGTAATGCCTCTTTTTTCATCAACCAATTTCGTTCATCCTTTCCATATATTTTTTAATTACAGCGTTAAGCAGTTCCTCTACAGAAATTTCACGGATTGCCGCTTCTGCAAGAAGGGCATCCGCTTGGAGCTGTGGGATATTGATTTCGTATTCCAATAGGCATTTCTCCTACATTCGCATAACGGGCGATTCGTCCTCGTCGGGATTTTCTTGCAGTTCTTCCTTTTCTGCCTGTTCCTCTGCCAGTTCGGCAGAGGTCAGTGTGCGGAAGGAGTCCGCATCACTACATAAGCTGAGAGTTCTTCCGTTATCCCATTTCATGTGGATATTACCGCCATCATCCACATAATCCACTGTCCCTCTCGTCCCCGGCGGTATGGGGTGGTAGGGGTCATCCATGCCGAGAAGCAGAATTCGTGTGCCGGGCGGATATTTTGCACGGTTTTCTTTCGCCATTCTGTTCCAATCATTATAAATTGACATTATGTTTCATCTCCGTTTCAGATAATTTTGTTGGTGTTGCAATAAAAGAAAAATCACTGTGACCGACATCGGTACAGTGATCGTAGAAAAAGTCATCGGTTTCGGCTGCACGAATTGTGAAGTACGCCACTTCTTCGGGTGTGGCAGTAAATACTTCGCCTTCACCATACAGGCAAGCTGCCGTATGCACTTTTATTTCTTGTTTTGCATTTACCTTATTCATAAAGTTTTCAAATGCAGTCCAGCCTTCAAGATCAGCATAGCTCTTGGGAACACCTGCAACGAGAAATTCCGCTTGTTCGCTGTCCGAGATTACCGTAACTGCAGAAAATATTACAGCCATATATTACATCACTCCCATCTTTAAATCCGTTTCAGTATCAAGGACATCACTTATTGAATATCCCGATTCCATACATACGAAGCCGGAGGCCACGAATTGTCCGTTCAGTTCTTTTGCGATATGCGCACCGAGCATATCATAGTCAATGAAATCTACCACGGTTTCAGGTACGGCATAAGCGGAATCGTATTCCACAAAACGCCTGCCGACATCTTCGTTATCCTCTGCATTTTCTGCGAACATAAACAATCCGAGATTGTTGGCAAGCTCTGTAATAGATTTTGCATCTTCAACTCCGGCATATTCCGCTACGGCGGTGAGCTTGTCAAGCTGCATATCGGCATTTTTGATTGCGCCTACAAGCTCGTTGACATCATAAATGCTTTCATCATCCGCCATCTTACGCAAACAGTTTAGCCACGACGGGTTATCTACGGTAAAATCTTCAATTATAATATTAATTGCATTTTCATCGGTTGTACCGAGTCTTTGAAACGCTTTACCAATGGCAATACCGTTGCAGGGAAGATAGATATATTCCGCTTTACCGTTATATTCCGCTTTTGCAATGCAAAGAATATCCGCTTCGTAAAGATACGGCGGAAA
>CAZLTX010000260.1:0-1585 GCA_964562555.1 uncultured Oscillospiraceae bacterium | reverse complement strand
ACATGTCGATGAAAACAGGCGAAGAGGTCTATCACGCCAGACGAAAAATCGCAGAGCTTTTTAATATCGAGCAGGCAGAGCGGCTCGTGTTCACGAAGAATACTACGGAGGCTCTGAATTTGGGAATGAGAGGCTATCTGAAGAGCGGAGATCATGTAATCACGACCTCGATGGAGCACAATTCGGTGCTCAGACCGCTTAAAGCCCTCGAAAGCAAGGGGATAACGCAGTCGATAATTCGTGCTGACAGAGAGGGCAGGATAAAAGCCTCGGACATCGAAAAGACGATAAGACCGAACACAAGGCTCATAGCGGTGACAGCGGCTTCAAATGTTACGGGAACGAAAATGCCGCTTGCCGAAATCGGAGCCCTGGCAAGAAAACGAGGAATTTTGTTTATGGTGGACGGGGCACAGGGCGGCGGCTGCATGGAGCTCGATGTGCAGAAAATGAACATAGGAATGCTGGCGTTGGCAGGTCACAAGGGACTGCTCGGACCGCTCGGAACAGGAGTGCTGTACGTAAAGCCCGAGGTGAGGCTCACGCCTTTGCTGGCAGGTGGAACGGGAACGGAGTCAAAGAGCAGAGTACAGCCGGAGGAATTCCCGGAGGGCTTCGAGGCGGGAACCGTCAATGCACCTGCCATAATAGGCTTGGGAGCTTCGGCAGAGTTCGTAGGCAAAATCGGTACGGACGCTGTCGAGGCATACGAGCAGAGCCTCATAGGCTATCTTGACGAGGCTTTGGATAATATGGATTTCGTGCAGCGATACGGACCGTCATGCGAGGAAAAGACAGGGATTACACTTATGAACATAAACGGAATCGGAGCGGAGGAGCTTACCGCAAGGCTCAATTCGGAATACGGCATTGCGGTTCGAGGCGGCTATCACTGTGCGGGACCGGCTCACAAGACCATCGGTACATGGAACAGCGGTGCCGTCAGAATAAGCGTCGGGCCGTTCAACACACGCAGAGATATGGAAAAAACTGTCGATGCAATTTGGAAAATAGGCAGTAGACAAAACGCCTAAAAATGTGTAAAGTAAGAAGTAGCTATAAAATGCACGAGAAAATCACCGAGCAAACACCTTTTGATGATAAAATATTTCAGAAAAAGAAAGTTCGGATTATGAGAAGAATAGGAGAAACTTATGAAAAAGAAACTGATTGCTGTTTTGATGATATTGATGATGTGTGCCTGCATGTTTGCATGCGGCTCCGATGATGCTCAAGACCCGACAGAGTCAGATGTGCAGATTGAAACGGGAGAAGAAGGAGATGCAATCGACGACGGTAACGATACACCGGAGTATATTTTTCCTGACAGCGTAGAGCCCGAATACGAGGACGAGGGTGACAGCTTTGATCTCGGTGCGAAAGCAAAAAAGAGCTTTGTTATGTCATCGACCTTGGAAAAGCTGAACTACAGCAAGCTTTCGACTTCGGGTGACAGTATGCAGAGTACACTTGAGGCTGCACTGGCAAAGGCAGGCATGGGAAATTTTGTCATCGCTTTCAATGAATACGAGGAATATGATGACGATTACATGGATAAACAGGCATATGTGGCTGCAATCGAGGA
>CAZLTX010000259.1:0-1585 GCA_964562555.1 uncultured Oscillospiraceae bacterium | reverse complement strand
ATTCTTATAGCCGAGGATCAAAGGGATCTCAACAAAATCCTTGTAAAAAAGCTCTCCGCTGAGGGCTATACCGTAGATGCCTGCTTCGATGGTGAGGAGGCGCTGGACTTTTTTGCCGCTGCAAGCTATGACGGAGCTATACTTGATATCAATATGCCGAAAAAGGACGGACTGGCTGTCGTCAAGCAGCTCAGAGCAGACGGCAACTTTACACCCGTCCTGTTTCTCACTGCCCGTGACACTGTGTCCGACCGAGTTTTGGGCTTGGATACGGGAGCAAACGACTATCTCGTTAAGCCCTTTTCTTTCGAGGAGCTGATGGCTCGTGTGCGTGCACTGACCCGCATAACGACTCGGACAAGCTCGCCGATTTACACGCTCTGCGATCTCACTCTCGATACGGGAAGTCATTCTGTCAGCAGAAGCGGCAGGCAAATCAAGCTCTCGGCTAAGGAATATGCACTTTTGGAATATCTGCTGCGAAACAAGGGAAAGGTTCTTTCTCGTGACAGCATCGAAAACAATCTTTGGAACTTCGATTACGAGGGCGGCACCAATGCGGTAGATGTCTACATACGCTATCTCCGCAAGAAAATCGATGAGGATTTCAGTCCCAAGCTCATTCATACGGTTCGTGGTGCGGGCTATGTGCTCAAGGCTCCTGAGGAATAGCCGAGGAATAGCTCTGTCAAAATATATTTTAAGGAGGCCCGGCTTTGATAAAACAGCTCTCTATACAAAAGAAAATAATTTTGTGGTTTTCCGCAATGCTGCTCATCATCGTTCTGCTGATTACCGGTATGACCTTTGCGATTGCCGCTTCTGTCCTGAACGAAAATATCAAGGAGCGGCTTTTGAACATCGTTTCTGAAAATGTCAACGAAATAGAATTTATCAACAGTCCGTCGCAGACCGAGCGTGAACCCGGCGACCAGTTCCTGCAATACGGGGACGGCTGGCTCGAAATAGACGACGATTTTTGTGATGTGTTTGAGGGCATTTCAACCGCCCTTTACGATGCGGACGCTAATCTTCTATACGGTGACTCACCGCTCAAAATCAGCAGATCCGAGGCTCTTGCCTATACCAAAATCAAAAAAATCGAGTACAAGGGCGAGGGCTTTTATGTTTATGACAAAGCTTTGACTGCCGAGGGAATGGACGGTCTGTGGCTACGTGGCATAGTTTCGCAAAATGAAAGTATAAACATACTGTATAATGTAGTCCGTCTTTCGTTTTGGCTGCTTCCAGCACTGGCACTGCTTGCGGTTTTCGGCGGATACATCATCACTCGCCGTTCTTTCCTGCCCGTCGAGCAGATAGCAAAAAGTGCTGAGGAAATCGGCAGGGGTGCTGACCTTTCCAAGCGACTTGACATCGGTGAGGGCAGCGATGAGATTCATATGCTTGCCGACACCTTCAACGAAATGTTTGCTCGTCTTGAAAAGAATTTCATTGCCGAAAAGCAGTTTACCTCCAACGCCTCGCATGAGCTTCGCACGCCTACTGCCGTCATATTGGCTCAGGCACAGTATGCACTTGAGCTTGCCGATTCGCCTGAGGAATACAGAGAAGCTCTCGAGGT
>CAZLTX010000258.1:0-1591 GCA_964562555.1 uncultured Oscillospiraceae bacterium | reverse complement strand
CGAATTTCATTACCGCTCCAATATTATAAAGGGCAGTGCTCTCAGGAGTTTTTCCTCTGCGGCAGCCTCTCTCGAAAAGCGAGCTTGCTATACTTCACTGCATGATTTCGTATACGGTGATTTCCCCGACAAGGTTATGATACTTTACGGACTGCGTCGAACCGGCAAAACCACCATGATCAGACAGCTTATCGCCGATATGGACAGCAGCATGCTTGAAAAAACAGCTTTTTTGCAGGTTTCGCCGGGCAACACGCTCGCCGATGTCAACAGGGATCTGAAAATGCTTGCCACAGAGGGTTATCTGTACATCTTCATAGATGAAGTCACCCTTCTTGATGATTTCATTGAAGGTGCGGCACTGTTTTCGGACATTTTCGCATCCTGCGGCATGAAAATCGTGCTTTCGGGTACGGATTCGCTCGGCTTTATTTTTTCGGAGGACTCGCAGCTTTACGACCGCTGTCTGATGCTTCACACCACCTTTATACCCTACAGTGAATTCGAAAGGCTGCTGGGCGTTCGGGGGATAGATAAGTATATCCGTTACGGCGGCACATTGAGCCTCGGCGGCGAAAACTATAACGAGAATTCCACCTTTGCCACAGCGGTAAGCACCGATGAATATGTTGACAGTGCCATTGCCAACAATATTCAGCACTCGCTCAGGTGTTACCAAGACGGTGAACATTTTCGCAGTCTTCGCACGCTGTATGAAAATAACGAGCTTACAAATGTTATCAACCGTGTTGTAGAGGATATCAACCATAGATTCACGCTTGATGTTCTGACCCGTGATTTCCGTTCCTCTGCACTTTCGATTTCCGCCCGCAATCTGCGACACGACAAAAAAAATCCAAGCGATGTTCTCGACCGCATTGATCTTGCCGCAGTCACCGACAGGCTTCGCCGAAAGCTCGAAATACTAAACAGTACGGAACGGCTCACCGATCTCAGTACCGCCCACTGTGCAGAAATCAAGGAATACCTCAATCTGCTGGATCTGACCTTTGATTTTGAAATCATAACGCTGCCAAATCTCGGTGATAAATATTCAAAAACCGTAATTTCACAGCCGGGCTTACGCTACTGTCAAGCAGACGCTCTCGTTTCATCACTCCTTGAGGATGAGGAATTTTCGGATCTGTCGCTTGCTTCACGCAATTACATTTTAGAGCGTATCCGCAGCGAAATCCTCGGCAGGCTGACCGAAGATCTGGTGTTGCTCGAAACGCAGACGGCATATCCCAAGAAACGTGTTTTCAAGCTGCAATTTGCCGTAGGTGAATTCGATATGGTCGTTTTCGACCCTCAGACCGCCTCATGTGAAATATATGAAATCAAACACAGCGACAAGCGTGATGCAAATCAATATCGTCACATTACGGATTCCGATAAACGCGCCATGACCGAATTTCGTTACGGCAGCATCACAGGCAGCTTTGTACTGTACCGAGGCGAATCGTATTCCGAAACATCATGTGGCGTGGAATATATAAATGTGGAGGAATATCTTCGCAGCCTGCATAAGTAGGTTGCACAAGTAAGCTGCATAAATAATCCGCAAAAAACATATTATAGCTCTTGACAA
>CAZLTX010000257.1:0-1591 GCA_964562555.1 uncultured Oscillospiraceae bacterium | reverse complement strand
CTGTTGGGTGCATAAATCCCTTTATAGTATATTCTTTATCCTCTACATATATTTTTTCTCCGACATCTAAAACATTATCAGCTTTAACAAGTAGAACCGTGCCAACAGACATATTAAATTTTTCTATCAATTCCACTCTCATTAAAATCAACTCCTGTTAAATTGCTGAACCGGTTTTCCCGGCTTTCAAGTTTTAGTGCTCGAGGTTATGTTTAATATATTTAATTGGGCAGAGCTATAAGCCGGGTTCTGTATTTGACGATCATCTATCTCGACTTGCCATTGCTGACAAGCTCTGGCGACCTACCTTCTCGGGAGGTGACGGGCAGCCACCTTCAGCCCCTATTTGGTCTTGCTCCGGATGGGGTTTACACGGCCGATATGTCTCCATACCGCCGGTGAGCTCTTACCTCACCATTTCAACCTTACCACAGCCGTACTGTTTCGGCGGAATGTTTCTGTTGCACTTTCCCTATAGTTACCTACGCCGGACGTTATCCGGCATCCTTGCCCTATGGAGCCCGGACTTTCCTCATACATCAAAGCGATGCACGCAACCGTCTGCTCTACCCAAATTAAATCTGTTTAATGCTCGTTTCGCTATTCGCTATCCGATAAACGAGCCTACGAAAGTAATGCTGTATGTAACGACTACCGTGACTATCAAAACGATTACGGCAATCTGAGTAACCAGTCTTTTTATATTTCTTTTTTCTTTTTTGTGCGTCTTTTCATTTTCTCTCATCTCAGTCCCCTTTTTATACACCAATCATTTCTCATGCACGCTAAATCAAAACAAATGGATTTAGGTTTACACGAGATTGAATTATATCCAAATTGTAGAATTTGTCAAGTTTTGAGGCGATATTTTCACAGAAAATTTTCTCGGTGCCGAAATGCCCGCAGTCAAGGAGATTCATACCGAGCTCCCTTGCATACTGAGCACTGTGATATTTTACATCGCCCGTAACGAACAAATCACAGCCTGCATCTACGGCAATATCAAGAAATTCCGAACCGGAACCCGTGCACCAGCCTATGCGTGAAACCGTTTCGTCAGCAAGCCCCGCAAAAGCGAAAAAGTGCTTGTCTACGCCCAAAGCCTCCGCAGCATGCTCCGCAAACTCCGCACATGTCATAGGCACTCTCAGCCTTCCTGTCCTGCATATTCCCGAAGCATCACCCGGCATCGGTCCTATATCCTCAATTCCGAGAAGGGCTCCGAGATAGTCGTTGTTGCCTCCGAGACATTTATCAAACGGCGTATGCGTCGAATATACGCTTATTCCTCGTTTTATCAGCTTTACAATATAGTTTCCCGTAACATCGTTTCCGTCAATCCGTTTCAGACTTCCGAAAATCAGCGGGTGATGTGTGAGTATCAAATCGGCATTACAGCCAATCGCCTCGTCAATCACTCTGTCGTTGATTTCCAGTGCAACCAGGACTTTCGAAATCTCCGTTCCCGATGCTCTGAGCTGGATACCCGAATTATCCCATTCCTCTTGCAGTGTCAGCGGTGCAATCTTTTCGACCTCTCTGATAAAATCATCGATTCTCATTTTCAGCTCTCCTCAAAAGATATTCCAAA
>CAZLTX010000256.1:0-1592 GCA_964562555.1 uncultured Oscillospiraceae bacterium | reverse complement strand
GCCGTAACCTTGCCGCTTTCATACTCTGTGCTGTCCTCTGTCATAACCGCATTGTGGAAGTTCGGGTCAAAATCCTCACCGAGTGCCTTGATTTCGGCAACTCCCGCTTTTTCAAGCACCCCTAAGAGCTGTTTCAAAATCATTTCCATGCCTTCGAGGAATTTTTCGCCGTCCGCTCCGTTTCCTACGGCAAGTGCTCTTTCGAAATTGTCTATGACATCGAGCAGCTCCTTGACTATTTTTTCGTTTGCGAATGCATAAATGTCGCTCTTTTCTTTTTCGGTTCTGCGTTTGAAGTTCTGGAAGTCTGCCATCAGCCTCATGTATCTGGCTTGAAGTGCCTCTTCTTCGGCATCGGCAGCCGCTTTGTCCGCAGGCTCTTCGGCTTCAGTCTGCTTTGTTTCTGCGTTTTCACTCTCCGACTGTCGGTTTTCCTGGGCTTTTTCCTCGCCCTCAGCCGCATCGTTTTCAGGCTTGCAGTCCTGCATTTCCTCTGCCGCCTCGGCACAGTTCTTTCTGTTTTCGTCACTCGTCATCCTCATTACCTCCGCTTTCGAGTTTAAATGTATCGTTCAAATTGTCTGTGAGATATTCTATAATTGATGTTACCTCGCTGTACTTCATTCGTGTAGGTCCGATTACGCCTATCTTGCCTACCAGCTTGCCGTCCACATGATAGCTTGCGGTAATCAGCGAGCAGTCCTGCATGATGTCGTCGGTGTTTTCCTCTCCGATCGTAACCATGATACCGTCATCTCTTTCGATGAGCTTTTTGGTCAGCTCCTCTTTTTGGCTGAGCATTTCGATGAAGCTCTTTGCCTTTGCCAAGTCGTTGTATTCGGGTATGTCGAATATGTTTGTAAGTCCCTCCATGTAGAGGTTGACATTGAGCATATCCTCAAGGGTTTTCATGAAGTTCGGCATTACATCCTCGGCAAGTCCGCTCATTGCAACGATGTCCGTTTCAAAGTTTGCGATTATGTTGTTGGTAAGTGCCTGGCTTATCGTCTTGCCCTTGTAATTGTAGGTCATCGTCTTGGAAAGCAGCTGCAGATTATCTTCCGTGTACGGCACGCTCATACGCACCGCCTTGTTGGAAACCTTGCCGCTCTCGCTTACTATCATCAGTATAACCGTTTCATCGTCTACGGGGAGCAGATTGATGTATTTGAGCACATCTTCGTTTTTGCTCGGTGTGAGTGCGAACGAGGTCAGGTTGGTTATCTCGGAAAGCACGCTTGCCGCATGCTCGATGGTCTTTTCAAAATCGTTTACCTTTCCTTGCAGTCGGCTTGCGATTATGTTCTTTTCTTCTTTGGAAAGCTCTTTCTTTTCCATCAAAGCGTTTACATATAATCTGTAGGCTTTGTCCGACGGAACTCTGCCTGCCGAGGTGTGAGGGTGAGTCAGATATCCCATTTCCTCAAGGTCAGCCATTTCGTTTCGAATGGTAGCCGGACTGTATCCGAGTTCAGGCTTTTTGGAAAGCGTTCTGGAGCCTACAGGCTCTGCCGTTCTTACATAGTCGGAAATGATTGCCTGCAATACCTTCAGTTTTCTTTCGCTTAATTCCATCTTGCTGCCTCCTTTCT
>CAZLTX010000255.1:0-1600 GCA_964562555.1 uncultured Oscillospiraceae bacterium | reverse complement strand
AAACATCTAAAATCTCGAAACACCCGCCTTTATATCTTACATTTCTTTATTATTTGTACTTCAAAGAACGGTGATTTATTGCAGCATTCCTGCAAGCTTACAGTTTTCTGATGCTTATTTCTCCTGAGGTGAGTGTTTGCATTTGGCGGGAATAGCGGCCTTCGAGAAATTCGACCACGAGTCCGCCGTTATCGTCGATATCTATAGCTCGTGCTCGGATACCGTCGTTTAGTCTTTCGGCAGGACGGCCTATTTCTTTGGCTATGGCAGGATTAAAAATCATAATCTGTTCGCCTAATATGAAAGAGCGTTTTTTGTATTCACGCAGTATTTTTTCACGGTCAAACTTGTTTACCATTTCAAAAAAACGATTTGTAACGGCAGCAATAAGTCTGTTTCTGTCAAATTCTTTAGTTGTTGAGCTTGATATGCATGTCATTATATCTTTAAGCTCGTCGGGAGTTTCGCTTTCAAAGCAGTTGATACCGATTCCTACGATTATCTTTTGGATTTTACCGCTTTCAAAATCGCTCTCGGCCTCAGTCAAAATGCCTACGAGTTTTTTCCCGTTAAGATAAATGTCGTTAACCCATTTGATTTTAGGGTGAAGTCCGGTCACATCTTCCAGTGCAAGGCAGACAGCAACTGCGGAAAGCGTTGTTACAAACAGCGATTGATCCAGACTGAAGTCCGGTGAAAATGCAATGCTCATGTATATACCTTTGTCAGCAGGCGAGAAAAAATTTCGTCCGAGCCGACCTCGACCGCTTGTTTGCTCGGAGGCAATCACAAGCTGCGGGCAGTCTGAGGAATTTAGTTTTTTCGCATAATTGTTGGTGGAGTCTACCTTGTCTAACAGATGAACCGTGCAGGGATATGCGATATTTTCGTTCAAAAAATCCTTGCTGATTATATCTCTGCTTTCGCTTAGACAATAACCGACTCCTTGAATACTTTCTATGGCAAAGCCCTGCTCACGGAGAGTCTTGGCAGCTTTCCAAACTGCATTTCTCGAAACTCCGAGTCTGTCTGCCAGCTCTTGTCCCGAAACAACACGACCCTTTTGTTTATCTAGCAGTGTAATTAAATCACTTTTGGTGGACATATATGATAAGCTCCTTTCAGGAAAACAAAGTTTTGTGTGTCGGTGGGCTTTCAAATTTCGTATTTTATAATATAGGAAATATCGATTTTGAGATGTTTCCGTACATTCCAAAGAAAGTACACTGATGTTGTCACTCTCTGAGAGCGATATGTGAAAATAAGAATTTAAATTCCGTCATTTCCACTTTTTTATCGACATTTTTCCGTAAGCCGCGACAGGATAAGTATACATCGGACAAAAAATAATGTCAACCTTAAAAAGGTCAAGGGTGACTAAGGCAAAAACAATGCTAAATTCAAGCTTTATAGGGCTTTTCACACGGATTTCACTTTATATTGTAGGAAATAAATGTTATAATATATCGGATATGACAGTAGAATAAGAAAGGATTCCCATATTATATGTACAAGATAATTGCAATTGTTGTATGTATTTGTTTATCTGCGTATTTTTCGGCATCAGAAACTGCATTTACATCGGTAAACCGCATCAGAA
>CAZLTX010000254.1:0-1601 GCA_964562555.1 uncultured Oscillospiraceae bacterium | reverse complement strand
AGGGCGGAATCATATACAAGGAAACAATTGCAGCACCGATAATCGGTGTGGGGCACTTTGAACCGCTGCGGCACTATGCGGAGGTGCAGCTCTTGCTTGAGCCGCTCCCTGCGGGCAGTGGCTTGGTCTTTGACAGCTTGGTAAGCGAGGACAAATTCGCACGCAACTGGCAAAGGCTTGTTTTGACGCACCTTGCGGAAAAAGCACACAGAGGCGTGCTTATAGGAGCCGAAATAACGGACATGAAGATATCCATAGCAGCCGGGCGTGCCCATCCGAAGCATACAGAGGGCGGAGATTTCAGGCAGGCAACCTACAGAGCCCTCCGCCAGGGGCTTCGGAAGGCGGAAAGCATTCTGCTGGAGCCGATGTATGCTTTCCGCCTACGGCTTCCGCAGGAAGCCGTAGGGCGTGCCCTCACAGATCTTACAAGACTCGGTGCAAAGGCTGTGCTTGAGGAGGCAGAGCTGATTACAGGTACGGGACCTGTGGCAACGCTCAGGGGTTACGCAAAGGAAGTGACGGCATACACCAAGGGCAAGGGATTTTTTGCGACTATGCCTGCCGGATATATGCCGTGTCACAATCAAGATGAGGTAACAGCTGCGGCAGGGTATTTCCCCGATTCGGACCTCGAAAATCCGACGGGCTCGGTATTTTGCGACCACGGCGGAGCCTTATATGTCAACTGGGACGAGGTAGATGAGATGGCACATCTTGAGCCTGAGGTTTATGTTGATTCAAGCGGTAAGGTCAGGGCGGCAGCCGATGCCGAAAAAGCTGCGGAAAGCGAAAATTACCGCAGTTCGCTGCGTGGCAACGGCAGAGGCAGCGGAGCTGCCGCAAGTGCGGGAAATGACGAGCTTGAGGCGATTTTCCTAAGAACCTACGGCAAAAGTAAGCGTGATGAGGCGATTCGCCGTGCGAATATGAGCCGTCAAACACAGAAAACGGCAAGCACGACAGCGAGAACGACGATTGCGGCAGCGTCACATAGGACTGAGCAGGACGAGCCGAAAAAACCGCTTTGGGTCATAGACGGATACAATGTAATCTTTGCGTGGGAGGAGCTTTCCGAGCTGGCAAAGGTCAATATTGATTCGGCACGAGAGGCACTCATAGATACGGTCGGAAATTACATGGGTTATAGAAATATAGATGCGGTAATCGTATTCGACGGATATCGCCTGTCCGGAAATCCCGGAGAAAAGACCACCTACGAAAAGGCAAATGCGAAATCGGGTGAGCTTCAGGTGGTATATACACGTGAGGCACAGACCGCTGACAGATTCATAGAAAAGACCGTTTACGAATTCGGGAGAAAACGCAGGATAACAGTAGTGACCTCGGACAGACCCGTGCAGATGGCAGCACTCGGCGACGGTGCTGCAAGAATGTCCGCAAGAGAATTCTATGCGGAAGTAAAAGAAACGAATGCCGACATAAGACTTAAGCTTTCGCAGCAGCAGAAAGAACGCAATCTGCCATTCGCAGAGCTGACAGATGTCGAGCATAAACGATAGAACATAAATTACTAATACAAAACATTAAAAGAAAAAAATGGTTGTAACTTAATAACATATGTGTTACAATTAAACTGT
>CAZLTX010000253.1:0-1608 GCA_964562555.1 uncultured Oscillospiraceae bacterium | reverse complement strand
CTGTTTAACCAGCTTACGGGTTCGAGTCAGCATGTCGGAAACTTCCCCGGAGTAACCGTAGACCGAAAGGACGGAGTTATCAAGGGACAGCCGAATACGCTGGTGACGGATTTGCCGGGCATTTACTCCATGTCACCGTATACGAGCGAGGAAATAGTGACGAGGCAGTTCCTTTTGGAAGACAAGCCGGCAGGCATTATAAATATTGTAGATGCCACGAATATCGAAAGAAACATGTATCTGACAATGCAGCTCATGGAACTGAACATTCCTATGGTTTTGACACTCAACATGATGGACGAGGTCAGAGAAAACGGCGGCACGATTCGTGTGAACGAGATGGAGGCAATGCTGGGAATTCCGGTAATTCCTATTGCAGCGGCAAAAAACGAGGGCACAGCGGAGCTTGTGAGCCACGCCGTTCATGTGGCACAGTACAGAGAAAGGCCGGGTCGTGCGGATTTCTGCGATCCGCAGGAGCATAACGGTGCGGTACACAGATGTCTGCACGGAATCATGCATCTGATAGAGGACCACGCACACAGTGCGGGCATACCGCTGAGATTTGCAGCGAGCAAGCTTGCGGAGGGCGACGAGATGGTTCTCGAAAAGCTCGGACTGGACACGAACGAAAAGGAAATGCTCGAGCATATCATCTGTCAGATGGAGGAAGAGCGTGGAATGGACAGGGCAGCGGCTATTGCCGATATGCGATTTTCGTTCATACAGCAGGTGTGCGATGCGACGGTAGTGAAGCCGAAAGAAAGCAAGGAGCATGCACGCAGCGTTAAGATAGACAAAATTTTGACCGGGAAGTATACGGCACTTCCGGCATTCGTGGGAATTATGGCACTGGTATTCTGGCTCACCTTCGGGGTGATAGGAGCGTGGCTTGCCGAGCTGCTCGATGCGGGAATCGGTGCGTTGACTGAGCTTACGGATGCGGCACTTTCTGCATACGGTATCAATGAGGTGGTACATTCACTGGTTATAGACGGTATTTTCGAGGGCGTAGGCAGCGTGCTTTCGTTCCTGCCGATTATAGTTACGCTATTCTTCTTCCTGTCTATCCTTGAGGACAGCGGATATATGGCAAGAGTGGCGTTTGTAATGGATAAGCTGCTCCGAAAGCTCGGGCTTTCCGGCAGAAGTATCGTGCCTATGCTGATAGGCTTCGGCTGTACGGTGCCGGGTGTCATGGCGAGCAGAACGCTGCCGTCGGAGCGTGACAGAAAGATGACGATACTTTTGACACCGTTTATGAGCTGCTCCGCAAAGCTGCCGATATACGGCTTCTTTACTGCGGCGTTCTTCCCCGAACATGCGGCTTTGGTGATGATTATACTGTATTTTACCGGTATACTCGTGGGAATTTTATTTGCACTGCTGATGAGAGCTTTTGCATTCAAGGGAGAACCGGTTCCGTTTGTAATGGAATTGCCGAATTACCGTTTGCCGGGAGCAAAAAATGTTGGACAGCTTCTTTGGGAAAAGGCAAAGGACTTTTTGGAAAGAGCCTTTACGGTTATTTTCGTTGCGACCATAGTAATATGGTGCCTTCAGACCTTTGACACAAGACTCAATGTGGTTTCCGACTCGCAGGACAGC
>CAZLTX010000252.1:0-1620 GCA_964562555.1 uncultured Oscillospiraceae bacterium | reverse complement strand
CTGTCAACCTCTGCGAAGTGTTCCTTCGTAAGCTTGAATACTACAGGTGAAAGTGCGAACAATGCGATGAAGTTCGGAATAGCCATCAGACCGTTGAAAGTATCGGCGATATCCCATACAGCGTCGATAGGGCTTACGCAGCCTACTACGATGACGCAGCAGAAGAAAATCTGATAAGGCTTTACAGCTTTCATACCGAAGAGGTACTGGATGCAGCGTGTGCCGTAGAGCGACCAGCCGAGGATAGTCGAATATGCGAACATCATAAGTGCGATTGCAACGAATATTGCGGAAAGCTTGTCGCCCCAGATGGTTCCGAATGCGGAGGTGATAAGCTCACTGCCCGGCTTTTCGCCGAAAGCGATGTCAACACCGCTGATGATGATAGTAAGTGCTGTCAGCGAGCAGATAACGATGGTGTCAACGAAAACCTCGAAGATACCGAATACACCCTGCTGTACAGGACCTTCGCAGTTAGCTGCTGCGTGTGCGATAGGAGCAGAACCCAAACCTGCCTCATTGGAGAATGCCGATCTTCTCAAACCCCATACGATAGCGTTTCTGAGCATGATACCGCTGCCTGCACCGAGTACGGCATCAGGATTGAAAGCACCGATGAAAATCTTTTTGAAAGCTTCGCCGACCATATCGAGGTTGCCGAAGATAACAACGAGCGTGAAAATTATGTAAATGATACTCATTACAGGAACGAGCTTTTCGGTTACGGAACCGATTCTCTTGATACCGCCGAACAGAACGCCTGCGGTCAGGAGAGCCATCGCAATACCGATAATCCAGTCGAGTGTTCCGGCACCTGCGAAGTTAGGTGCGAATGCGGCAACTGCACCTTTGATTGAACCATTGATGGAGTTAGCCTGCGACATATTGCCGATACCGAAGGATGCCAAAACCGCAAAGATGCAGAAAAGCACCGAGAGCCAAGCCCATTTTTGACCAAGACCGTTCTTTATGTAGTACATAGGACCGCCGACCCAGTCGCCCTTGGAGTCCTTTTCACGGTAGCGAATGGAAAGCGTTACTTCGGCATACTTGATAACCATGCCGAGGAGTGCAGCAAGCCAAAGCCAAAAGATAGCACCGTAGCCGCCCAGAGCGATTGCCTGAGATGTACCTACGATATTACCTGTGCCGACAGTTCCGGCAAGAGCGGTACATACCGCCTGCATAGGTGTGATTTCACCCTCGCCTGCCTCGCTTTTCTTAAAAATCTTACCTAGGGTGTTCTTCATAGTGTATCCGAATCTGCGGAACTGAACGCCGCCCGAACGGATAGTGAAATAAAGTCCCCCTACGAATACGCACGGAAGAAGTATATACATCCATGCCACTGTGTTTAATGTGCCTGCTAAAAAGTTATATAAAGCCTGCATATTGATTTTTCCTCTCTTTCATTCAAAAATAGTTTGTCTTTTCCGGAAATTAAAAAAGAGACAAGTCTGTCCGGAAAGCTTGCCTCTTGTGTTCTGCAAATATTCGTCAATCTAAATTCGTCAGATGAATTAAACGAAAAAGTGAAATAGCCTCTGTAAGAGAGGAAAATTTCATTTCTGTCCTTTTGCCTGAGAGATTGGCGTGTTCTTCGCCTTGCACCTTCGGCCC
>CAZLTX010000251.1:0-1629 GCA_964562555.1 uncultured Oscillospiraceae bacterium | reverse complement strand
CTTCTCATTTTTTCTCCCGTCTCAAAAAATAAAAGGCACACCTGCTGCATTCTTGCAGAAAATGTACCTTCTGGTTACTGTTTTGCCTTTTATATTTTGCTTTTGTTTTAATTTGATTTTGGTTTAGATTTCTGCGATCCTTCTGATCGTATCGATTGCTTCTGCAATCAATGCCGATGTGGACTTCGTACCCACACCTACGATTATATTATCACATTTATTAACCGGAATCAAGATTTTTTTGGCAGTACTGCTGCCTATCGCCTCCGCCATTTTCGGGGTTACCTCACCGAGCAGAGAATCGGCAATTACAATCCCGATAGGTCCGACTATTATATCCGCGGTACGAACCGCTACGATTACCGGATTTTCTCCCGTAGCTCCGTTGTCTGCTCCTGCCTTGAGCATGCTCGCCGTTGCGGTCGTATTCGTTCCGACGGCGGTAATTTCGGCAGTCGGTATCATTCGCTTTATCGCTTCTACCATCTGTCTGCCTACCATGCCGCCCTGGCCGTCCACGACCAAAATTCTTAAAGCCTCTGCACTCATGTCGCTTTTACCAATCCTTTCAATCTGATTCAATCTGATTCAATCTGATTCAATCCGGTTCAATCCGTTTAATTCAATGCGTTTCCGTCGCCCGTCTGTCTGCTAATTTACCTTGCCGGTGCCTTCCTTAGTCATGACCTCAGCAATTTTACGCTGCTTTTCGGCAGCATTTTGAAGGTTTTCCTCCGCAAGCTGTCTGTCCTTTTCCATATTGCCTTTGACGATTTCTGCCTTGTCGGCATACTTTTTGGCTTTTTCCTCATCACCGAGCTTTTCGTACAGCTTGACAAGCTCTTCCATGGTTTCAAGATGACTCGGCGAATATTTCAGCACCTCGGTGAAACAGGAAACAGCCTCCTCGTTTTCTCCGAGCTCGGCGTATGCGGTTCCGAGATAGAACCAAAGCGGCCACCATGAGGCGAACTCGCTTTCCTTATATTCTGACAATGCCGCTATGCCCTCCTCGTATCTTCCGGAAATTACGAGATTATAGCCTTTTTCGATTTCAACCGGCTTTTCGAGGCTTTCGAGTCGTGCTGCTATTTCCTTTCGTATCTGCCTCAGCTCTTTTATCCTTTCCGCAAAGCTCTCGTCCTGCATTTTCTCGTCTGTTTCATCGATTGACGCAGCTTCCTCGGTCAGCTTCATGTACTCCTCCCAGGTGAGCTTGGATTTGACATAAAGTCCCATGTTCACATATGCATAGCCCAGGAAATAATATGCCTCTGCCAGCGTTGGATCCTTAAGAGTTGCCACCTCAAACGCCTCAAGTGCCTCTGCCTTGAAACGTCCCACGAATTCCTCCGCATCTTCGCTGACACCCAAATCCGCCGCTGCGGTTTCGTATGCGTCCTTACATGCTCTGCCGTAGCAGTAATATGCTCCTGCATTTTCCGGATTTATCTGCATGGCCGCTCGGAACATAATGCACGCATAGTCATAATCGTTTTTCGCATCGGCAGCCTCCACGCCCTCCGCTACGAGTGCATCGGCAAATTTTTCTCCGAAGGTGCGGACTATATAGCTCACATAGTTTTCCTTGTACTTAAATTCCGGGTCGCAGCCTATGACAAAAGCCAT
>CAZLTX010000250.1:0-1648 GCA_964562555.1 uncultured Oscillospiraceae bacterium | reverse complement strand
TTCTCATCGAACAAATCGCATACCCCCATCGCCTCAAGCACGGTTTTAAGCTTGCTGCCGTACTCGGTCTTGAACTTAGGAAGTCCTGCCGCTACCGATACCTCCCACATATCCGCTGCGGCATAATCGCCCGACTCAAGCTCAAAGGAATCAAGATAGAAATATTCACCCTTATCATTCGTCATAACCCTCTGCGACAGGAGCGAGCTCATGCTTGCCGAATCAAGCTTTTCCAGAAAATCCGACATCTTCATGCTTTCATCTTTCGGCAGCACTGCGGCAAAGCTGTATCCGCCCTTATACGGCTTTACAAAGCCCTTTGCCCACTCGTTTTCAAGGAAGCGGCTTTCCGTGCTGTACATCATCTCGACCGTTTCCGTACTGCCGTCCTCATGCGTAAAATTACATTCGTGTATCTGCTGTGCTCGATATTTCTCCTTCCACTCGGCATCAAAGCTCAAAGCATTTATCAGATATACCACCGCACTGTCGCTGATTTTTTCGATTATCTTGTCAATCTTGCCGTCAGTCTTTTCGCCGCACCAGCGGTTTATATCCCTTATCGTGGATTTGTCAAAGGGTGCAAGATAGGCTTCGGCATCAAAATATTTCTGCAAAAGTCCCACGTAGTTGTCCGAAACGCTGAGTCTTTCCGCCTCATCTCTGAACCATGCGGAGTTGGCAGTCTTAACTGTCAAGCCGTTTTCCGTGCGGCTGAGAAGCTCCTGTATTTTTTCAATCTCAAGCAACACCTCGGTTCCTACCGCCGCCTCAATTTGACGGCTCGTTTCGCCCTCCGCCCCCTGATCCAGCATTATCAAAAGCTGCATCAGTGAAAGCGGCGAAAGCACGAGGCTTTGACCGGCTATAGACCCGTCTGTTGTACTGCTTGCCTCCTCGTCATCATCATCATTAGACGATGTAAAGCATTTTCCCAAAAGCTCTAGCGAAAAATCCCATATGCGATTTTCCCAGCCGACTGGACAGCCTGCCGCAAGCTTTACAAGCTCCGCACTCTCATATGAATCGCTCGTAAGCCTTGTCGCATTGCCGAAATCACCCCTGCTTTCCGACTGTCCGCAGGATACTGTCGTAAAAATCATGCAGACTGTCAATACAAATGCCGCTGCCTTTTTTAATCTCTTATCCATATTCTTACCCTTTCTCTATTCGCCCATCATCGTACCCATGAACACAGGTGTAGCTGTGTTCGCATCGATTATCGCATATATGAACGGTCTGTCGAGCCGCACCGTGTACTCCTGCTGCGGCTCTGCGAGCGAGGTCGTTCCGCACATTACTCCCGTCACAGCCGCAGCTCGGGTGCCCTCGCTGTTAACATCTATATAGGTCTTGTGCGTGATTCCGCTTACAAAGATGTCATCTCGATTTCCCATACCGCCAAGCTCAGCTGCTGACGGATCAAAGAGCCTCGTTATTCCCATTTTCTTAAATATCTCAACCGCTGCACTTGTTTCGTATTCGCTCTTAAACTCAGGCAGCACCGCATGCACGACCGCATTTTCCGAGGAATTGAGAAAAGCCGTAAAGCTCTCCGCATCTGTTTTGCTGAGATATTCTTTTACGCTCACTCCCTCGTTCGGCAAAATCGCCGCAAAGCTGTAGCCCGACTCATATGGCTTGATAA
>CAZLTX010000249.1:0-1659 GCA_964562555.1 uncultured Oscillospiraceae bacterium | reverse complement strand
CAAACAGAAAATCCAGTCCCCAAATCCTCCACGCACTTGCCTCCGGCACCGCAGCTGTAAATACCAAACACACAACAGCCGCAATTGCCGCAAGCTTTGCAAGTGAATGTTTTCTCTTTTTCTTCTTCCCGGCTTCAAAGCTATCTGCCGTTTCCGCAGCACTTCCTTCGCTCGGCTCTTTATAGCTCACATTTTCAACGAGCTGTCTGTTTTCCAAGAATTGCTCATCTTCTTCGAAGAGATGTGCGTACTCGCTATACTCCTGCATTGCCAGTTCATCGGCAAGCTTTGCCATCGCTTCTTCCGCTGCCTGAGCTGCTTGAGCCTTCTTTTCCTTTCTCATTTCCTGTTTCCCCCTCCCGTTTTATCCTTCAGCAGCCTTTCGGCACGTTCACCTCGTTTTCTTGCCGCATCGGCGGACATACCAAGCTCTGCCGCAATTTCCTTGTACGTGAACTTATGGCAAAAATGCAGAATTATTATTCTTCTGTCTATCGGCTTAAGTGCGGCAAGCAGCTCACTCAGCATTTCGCTCTGTCTGTCATTTTCCGCCTTATTTCGGACAAACGACGCAGCTCTTTCCGCATATCTCATAACCTCGTCACCCATTCCCACCGGCATTTCATGCTTTTCACGCCTGTATATGTCTATTGCGGTGGTCTTTGCGGTCGCACATATGTAGCCCTTGGTTTTGTAGTCGCCCAAATCTCCGAGCTTTCCCAAATGCTCTGAAATCTTGTACCAGACATCGTTCAGACATTCTTCTACCAGCCGTTCGTCCTTCAGTATCTGTCTGATAACGCTCAAAACGACTCCGGTATACGCTGCCTGCATTCTCGTAATTGCTTCTTCCTTGCTGTATATAAGCTTTGAATTTTCTGTCATAATTTCAAACTAACTCTCTCGTAAAATTGAAAAAGGCAACAGTTTTGTTTATCCTGCTGCCTTACTTTTTCGTTTCCTTTTCGGATATATTTTCTAAATGTGTCTTTGTCAGCTCAATCATAGACAAAACATAATCCTGCACGGTTTTCTCCTGATTTTCGAGCCAGTACATCAGCTTTCTGATTCTCACGTCCTGCGGTATGAACTCCGAGCTGCCGCTGTAAAGATATTCTATATTGGTATCAAGCTTTTCCGCCAATACGAAGTAAAGCTCACGTCCGGGAGTTTCGTTACCTCGCTCTATCTCGGACAAATACCCTTGCGTAATGCCAAGACGCTCAGCCAATTCGATCTGTGTATAGCCTTTTTCTTTTCGCAGCTTTTTTACCCGTGTTCCTAAATGCTCTGCATTGCTCTTATCTGTCATGGCACTCTCCTTCTATTCTTATTTTAATCGGTCGTGCCGCAAAATAGAAGATTGCACTATCAATATAAAATATTGGTTATTCCTATATTCCCCCATTTCTTGCTTATTATATGGCTTTTTTCAAAAAAAATAGCCGATGGAATGCCAAACAAAAAATCACCGCACGCAAAAACACCGACAAAACGGTGCAACATTCTTAAAAGAAGCTCTCCGTATTGTCGGCGATTTTTTCATATATTGCGAAGATGCGGGGCAAAGCCCTGCATGTTCAGAATTTTTCGTTCGCCCAAATGCCCTGTAGATGCGGGGCTCTGCTCCGCATGTTCGAGATTTCTCGATTGTTCGGA
>CAZLTX010000248.1:0-1661 GCA_964562555.1 uncultured Oscillospiraceae bacterium | reverse complement strand
AAATCTATACGAATATAGACGGTACGAAATACGGCAGTGACTACTGGTCATTAACTACTTCGAAATAGTGACTGTTACAGGCATTCTGACATAATCGGAGTATTCGTACAAATCTCTGCCGCAGGCAAGGTTATACAGGTCACTTGCCAGTATATCCTTTTCCAAGGTCGGCATTATCTCCGGGAAAAGTCCTGCCTCTCTGTTTATATTTGTAATTATCGGAAGCTCGCAGCTTCCGATTTTTTTTATCTGCTTGATATATCGGCTGCCCTTTTCGTCAAATGCAAGTACACGGATATAATTCTTCGCCGCCTTGACATCTTCACGCCGCACACCCATGAGCGTAAGTGCAAGCATTCTGCCTATGCGTGTTCTCGTATAGCGTTTGGATTTCAAGCTTTCGACTATGTCCTCATACGATCTGTAATATCTTAGCCTTGATTTGAGCTTGCCGCCAAGGCCCTCTTCTGCCCCGAAAACAGCGTTAAGCTCGTAGGTATCGCTGAGCAAAAACTTCTGTATAAGCAGCGGAAAAAGCTTTTCGTCATCTGCAAGCCTTTCCCTGTTTTCCACGAGTATTTCCCGGGTAATTTCGGGAACCAAACGGGAAATATCCCCGCCCTCTGCGAGCATTTTTCTGATTCCCGTCGCAGATGCCATATTCCCCTTGGGCTCCGAATCGTGATATCCGCTCCCATGCCTTTTTACGGTCACAGGCTCCGCATTTTGAATAAAACGCAGGTATTCCAACGCAAGCAGGTTGTTCGGGCTTTCGATCACATCAGACGTATCATCTCCGAGAAGTTGCTGCAATACCTCTGCTCTGGCACGCGGATAGGCTTGTCCGTTCTTGACCGCAGCACGAACCGCAGTCTGTATTTCCGCATCGTGCAGCCGAATTTCCCGGGAAATTTTCTTTAGTTCATCAATATTTCCCGACTCGCTGCCGAACGAAATCGCATCAACACCTAATGCCTCAAGTATTTCAACTCCGCCCTTTGCGAAATATCCCGCATTGTTGCATGCAAAAATAAACGGCATTTCCACCACAAGATTAACGCCGTTTCTTACTGCCATCTCCGCTCTTTCCCACTTGTCAAGTATCGCAAGACTGCCTCTCTGAGTAAAATTTCCGCTTATAACAGCCACGGAAAGCTCCGCACCCGTAATTTCCAAAGATTTTTGAAGATGAAATTTATGTCCGTTATGGAACGGATTGTACTCTGCGATAATGCCTACAGCCCTGCTTTTTTCACCCGCTTTTTTCATTTTTCCCTCTCGCATATGTGTATTTTGTTATAAGTATATCATATTCGGCACAGGGCTTGCAAGATTTCCTACATAAGAAAAAGAGTTGCTGCGGCTGCCGCAATTCCGGCGGCAATCAGACCATGGGTCAGCTTGATTTTTATGAGTCGCCAAAGACTTATAAAGCCTCCCGACACCGACAAGGACTGCCCTATCACAGAAAGTCCTCCGAACGAAATCACGAAAGCCGTCAATGCGGTTTTGAGCCTTAGACTTATATTGCACATTCCGAGCATGCTTGAGCCTGCCGTCATTTCAAGCATTCCCTTGATTGTCGATGCCGCTGTTTCGTTCTTTATCAGTGCGAAAGCTCCCGATGCCGTAAGCAGGTCGATTGCAATCATAAATATTAT
>CAZLTX010000247.1:0-1670 GCA_964562555.1 uncultured Oscillospiraceae bacterium | reverse complement strand
ACGAAACTATAAGTACTATGACCATAAGAGTGACGAAAAGCCTTAACTTAAATGAACTGTGTAATTTGGTATTCATAAGTTTCCTCCTCATATGATGATTTTGTGAAGTTGTCAATATTATACAATATCAGACAAGATTGTGCAACGAAAAATTAAGTGCGAAGAGGAAAAGACAGCAGCTACACGCTCAAAACTGTTTTTTTTTTACTTTTAAGTGAGTTTTTAATAAAGTTATGCCGATTTTAGAAATTTTTTGTTGAAACAATATTTGACAGTATGCTATAATTGACGCAAAGAGCAAGCTGCGGTTCAAGCGGTTTGAGTTCATGGGCGTATCGCTTGTGAAAAAAACGAAAATCACATTCTATCTATGAAGAAAGAAGAAAAAGAAAGGACGGAAGATTAAATGAAAGAAATGAGCATGAAACTCAGCAAGTGTATACTGCCGGCAGTGTTGATCGTACTGGCGGCTGTGCTACTATGCATAGCCTGTGCGGAACCGGCTGATGCTGCTACTAAGTATGAGCGGGGACAACTTTTGTCTGACTCGGAACAGCGTACAGAAATAGGCGGTAAATATTTTTACAGTGAATATTCTAGAGATAACGAAACGTGGACATCTTATATGTCTATTTATGTGTCCGATACAGTTGACGGAACAGCCAAGCGGATTGCAAAGCTGAATTCTGATAAGGCATATCTGAGCAGTTGGATTCTCAGCAACGGTTCTAAAGTGTACTATTCATATAAAGATGCACAAACCGGAAAATATAAGATTTATCGCATGGACGTTAACGGAAAAAACAAGAAGTTAATCAAGACTATGTCTGAGTCATATCTGAATAAAAACTATACACAGTCGTCTTACGGAGAGTATACACTGTCACTGTCGTCCGTATATAACAATAAACTCTATTGTGTATGGGGCAACGGCTACTGGGGAAAAGGAAGACTTTACAGTGTTTCTCTGAAAGACTGCAAGCTTACAAGACGTGCAGGTGATTTCTCACCTTATGCAGGATATTCCTCCGGCGGTTCACGTTACCTGTACGGTTTCAGCGACAGCAAGCAGGGACTCAGAGTATACGACTGCAAAAACGATAAGATTATCCGCACGATTTCCGGCAGATCCATCGGTACTGTGGGGGTAAAGAAGGGCAAATTGTGCTATACGGAGCTGACAGACAACGGAATGAAGTTCTATGCCGCATCTCTGTCAGGAAAGAATAAGACGCTGCTTTTGGAAATAGACTTCCGCAACCCGGGTTACTTCGATCCGGAGAATGTATACTATATGGATGACGATTGGACAAAATATCGCTACGATGTGGCAACGAAAGAACATGTTAAGCTTGAAAATCTTACCGAGGAAGAATTCGATAAGTATTTTCCGGCAGTATGATTGAGTAAATTTGATCCTGCGGCAATTTTTTGTCGCAGGATTTCTAATTTTCAAAGCTCCCGGCGATTTTCCGACGATACAACTGTCAAACTCCCGCGTGCATCGTAAACGCACTGCTTTATATGCCGGATAACGAGAGGGATTATTGGAAATAGCCGAATTTTTGCTTTGTGAAAACTTTATTTTATGAAAACCCCATTGAAATCAAGCTTCTTCGGGTGTATAATAAATTGGTTGGATTTGTTAATCAATATGCAAATTAATTAAA
>CAZLTX010000246.1:0-1673 GCA_964562555.1 uncultured Oscillospiraceae bacterium | reverse complement strand
TCTATTTTTCCTGTATTTCTTTGCCTGTCATATGCTCAATCGTAATTTCGATAAGCTGTACGGCCTTGAGGTCTGCTGCGATTTCTTCATCAGCCTCTGCCTCGTTCGGATAGTATTTCATGGCAAACATTTTCAGCTTTGCGATTTTTTCCTCCATATCCTCTACAGGCTTTGCAGTACCGAAGGCAACCACACTTCTGACATACGGTGCCCAGTCCAAATCTCTGATTTCAGGCTCGCCGTATACGGTAAAGCAAACCTTGGGATTGCGTTTCATAGCGTCAACCTTGTGCCCTGCCAGCGACGAGTGGAAATATATTTTTTCCTCGCTTTCATCGTAAAAAAAGTTGATAGGTACCGCATACGGATAATCGTCGTCACCTGCCACGGCAAGCACAGCTCTTTTTGCTTCCTTCAAAATCCGCACTGCGTCCTCTCTTGCGATAGCTTTCTTTTCCGCACGTCTCATTTTTCTGAACATATGTAAATCCTCCTCTGTTTAATTATTCTGTAAGCAAGCTGTGTAAAAGCTGTTCACGATGGTTAATGAACATTTCCGTCACAAGATAGCTTTCCGTTTCTTCATAAGTACAGCTATGAATACTTCCGTCATCAAAGCTGTAAATTTTCGCTCCCGGCATGCCGAGTAAAATCGGCGAATGCGTAGCGATTATAAACTGTGCACCCTTCTGTGCATATCTGTATATTTCAAGTAAAAGCGTAAGCTGACGCTGCGGTGACAAGGCAGCCTCCGGCTCATCAAACAGATATATTCCGCTTGCATTCAAGTATTGCTGCAGTACTGCCAAAAAGCTTTCTCCATGTGATTTTTCGTGATATCCGGCCGAAGCTCCCGGATCGGCATAGTCTATTTCCTTGGTCGCAACATTGTAAAAGCTCTCCGCTCTGAGAAAATATCCCATGCGTGCTCTGCGTACACCTCGCAAAAGCCTAATCGCATCACATAGTTCCGAATGAGAATCGAAGGTCGAAAACGCATAATTTACGGTGCCGCCTTCCGGATTAAAGCCGTAGGCAATAGCAATCGCCTCAAGCAGTGTAGATTTACCGCTGCCGTTTTCACCGACAAAGAATGTGACCGGAGTATCAAAGTTCAAACGTTCCAAGTCTTGAAATGCCTGAATTTTTCTCAGATAACTCTGCTTTGAAATATCCGTCCAATCAATTGCAATCCCTTGAACAAACTGCATATTCATAGATAAAGCTCCTGTGCTTCGCATACATTCCCGGTCAAATCATAATATTCACGGCTGTATTTGATTTTGCTCGCATCGAAGTCCTGCTGCAAGCTCTTGATATACATAAACGGATTTGGCATAGGTGCAAGCTGCATTTCGCTTTCGATAGCTTTCAATATCGCTTTTTGTGCTTCTGTCTGTCTTTCCGTTTCTTCCGTGAGATGTGTCTTAAACTGTGTTTCGTTCATCCAAACCACCTGTTCGGCAGGATTTGCGGAGCCGCACGCCAAAACAAGACGCATGAAGTCCTCAAAGCTGTCTGCCAGCGGATACACATAGCTGTCCGCACAGCTTTCGGGATTAGCTGCAAATACCATATCGCCGTATGCAGGCAGAAAGCAATATAAAATGCAGCCCTCGAAACCGATTGGCTCGGCATCTACGGGATAACAAAAGTACGGCGGATCGCTTATG
>CAZLTX010000245.1:0-1695 GCA_964562555.1 uncultured Oscillospiraceae bacterium | reverse complement strand
GTCCTGTTCGTCACCGCTGTCAACCTGCTCACTTCTATGGGAGTAAATTCTCTCATATTATTCTCAATCAAGAACGCAAGAAGCTCTTTTTCTTTTCGGCTCAGGTATGAAAGACTCGCTTCAAGCACATCTGAGCCTGCCTCTTTCGACAATTCGCATACCCGTCCCGAATACAGCTCCACCATTCTCAAGAAATAGTGAATCCATATCTCCGGGTGCGGCGGATTATTCCTGCCCATATAGTACAGCGGCGGAAGACCCATCTGCAAGGAAGCATAATATTCTTCCGTGTCATAGGAAAAGTATTCCTCCAGCGACCCGATTCCGCCAAATCCGTATCCAAAGCTGTCCAGCACATATCCCGAAAGAAGTCTTGCGGTTCGACCGTTTCCGTCCTCAAACGGATGTATGGTAACAAGCTGGTAATGCACTATCGCCGCAATAATCAATGGGTGATCGTCCGTGGTATTCACATAACTAACCAATTCGTCAAGGAGCATCGGTATGTCGGAATACTCCGGCGGAATATACTCAGCGGCTCCCGTTTCGGAATCATAGACCGCAAACAGCACTCCCGGAGGCATCGGCCCTCTCAAACCGATTTTCTCTTTTGATGCCCCTTTCTCCACAATTGACTGTATCGTCAAAATCAATTCCGTCGAAAAAGCTTCCTTCTCCTTTAGCTTTTCTTCCAAAACATTCAACGCAATAAAATAGTTTCGGATTTCCTGCTCCGGCTTGAGGAAATGCTTGTGCTCATCTCGTTCAATGGCTTCGTTCGCCTGTCCCTCCGTCAAAGGATTTCCTTCGATTTTGTTTGATGCATACGAGCTTTTTTTCTTTGAATTCTTTCTCAGCCGATTTGCGGTTCGCACAGGCAGCTCCGTTTCGTTGAAGGAAAAACGATTGGTTTCGATTTTTGCAATTCTTCTGACCATCTCATTGGTAAGAACGACCTTTATCATTCGCACACCTCACAATATCATTCTTGCCTAATATTATACCTCTTTCTGCGGAAAATTTGCACTATTTTTTCACTATTTTTTCACTATTTTATCTGTAGCTGTGGTCGATATGAATGTGCCGGCAATCAGAACTCTATCTGCATCTGTCCGGCTGCCACGGAATCGACATCGCTGCCCTGTCCGTCCTCATCAAGCTCGTCATTCAGCACGCTCTCGATATCCTCTATATCCGGCAGCTCTTTTAAGCTCGCAAAGCCGAAATTCTTAAGGAAGCTGTCCGTAGTCCCGTAAAGCAGCGGTCTTCCGATAGCCGTCGAACGACCGACCTCTTCAACCAGATTTTTTTTCATCAAGCCCTCAACCACACGGTCGCACTTAATTCCGCGGATTGCCTCCATCTCGCCCTTGGTCACCGGCTGCTTGTATGCGATTATAGCCAAAACCTCAAGTGCAGACTGCGAAAGCTTCTTCGCCTTGACCGGCGTGCAAAGCCTTCTCACATAATCCGCATTTTCCTCCCTGGTAACGAACTGAAACGCCTTGTTCACCTCACGGATTACGATTCCTCGTCCCTCCTGCTCGTACTCGGCCTGCAGCTCCTTGAAAAGCTCATAAGCCTCTTCCTTTGTTATATTCAAAACGTCAGCAGCCATCTTCGCCTCAAGCGGCTCACCCCATGTAAACATCATGGATTCGACAGCAGATTTCATTGCCTTATTTCCCGTCATTT
>CAZLTX010000244.1:0-1699 GCA_964562555.1 uncultured Oscillospiraceae bacterium | reverse complement strand
TGCAATGAGTATATCGGAATTGAAAGCCTGCTCGACAGTGCAAAGATTTTCGCATTATCTGTTGCGGGAATCGTATTCAACGATGAAAACCTGAAATAGACGTTTAACGGATATTCGGTTCATATTTTTCATTTATTTATCTTATTTTTAAAAAGAAAGGAGGACATAAAATGGATGCTATTTGGACAACAATGGAAGACTGGAGTGCAAGTGTCGATTTGAACTATGGCATATTCTGCCTTATCCCGATATTTGTAATACTCGGTATTGCATTATGGAAGAAAGACACCTTTATGTCAATTTTAGCCGGATTACTTGTAGCGGTTCTTATGGCTGCAAAGTTTAATCCACTCGTTGCGATAGGACTGTTCCTTGACCAGTTCTATATCACAACCTGCGATGACGGTACAGTATGGGTACTGCTCGTTTGTGCACTGTTCGGTGCTTTGATCGCTCTTATGACTGAATCGGGAGGCGTTCTCGGTTTCTCGGGCTGGGCGAGAAAATTCTTGAATTCCAGAAAGAAAACCCTTATAGGTACATGGATTCTCGGTATTATCGTATTCGTTGATGATTATCTTAACTGCTTGGCTGTAGGTGCAGCTATCCGTCCTTTGGCTGACAAATATCGCATTTCCCGTGAGATGCTTGCTTACATAATCAACTCCACGGGTGTAATCGTGTGTGCAATCGTACCTATTTCAACATGGGGTGCATTCTTCGGAGGTCTGATGGAAGAGGCAGGAATGACTAACGGTCTTTCCGCAATCGGAGCTTACACACATGCTGTTCCTTATATGTTCTATGCTATTATAGCTTTAATCGTTGTTCCGTTCGTAGCACTGGGAATCCTCCCTATGTTAAAGCCTATGAAGGCCGCGGAAACAAGAGCTATCGAAACAGGAGAAGTATTATCGGCTGAATCAAAGGCTGCCCTCACAGAAGGACTTGAAGATGAAAAGAGATTTGAAGGCAAAAACTGCCGTGCTATCAACTTCATACTTCCGATCCTGGTAGTAGCTGTTATGACTATTTTAACAGACGATATGGTAGTTGCATTGCTGTTCGCAATCATTCTTTGCTTCGTGCTTTACATCCCTCAGCGTCTTATGAGCGTAAAGGGCTTCTGCGATGCACTGATGAAGGGTCTTGTTGACATGTTCGGCGTACTGGTTATAATCATTCTGTCCTACATGCTGATTGACATTAACGCAGTGCTCGGTCTGAATGACTTCGTAGTAAACATCTGCGAGGCAAGCGTTCCGCCGCAGCTCTTCCCATTCATCGTATTCGTAGGTATCGGCTTACTGTCGTTTGCTTCCGGATCTGTTTGGGGTCTTGCAGCTATCGCATTCCCTATCGTAGGACCTGTATGTGCATCTATGGGACTGGATCCGTTCCTGTGTGCAGGTGCAACTATCTCTGCTGTAGCATTCGGCGGACATATCTGTATGTATGCTGATACAGTAATCTTAACAAGTGCTTCGACACAGGCAACCTGTGCTGACTACATGAAGAGCTCATTACCGATAGTACTCGTATACCCATTTACATTAGGTGCGATATTCTATCTGATTGCCGGCTTCATAATGTGCTAAACGCAAGCCTTGAAAATTTAAGAAAAACAAAAAGTATAACACGAAAGTTATTCTTTCTATAAGAAGAAAATCCCGAGCAGTGAAAGCGGCTCGGGATTTTT
>CAZLTX010000243.1:0-1706 GCA_964562555.1 uncultured Oscillospiraceae bacterium | reverse complement strand
AAATCCTCAGCCTGGATAGTTTCCTTGAAACGTTCCTCGACATAATCCTTGTCGATAACGATTTTTTCTTCTTCCATCTCAGGAATGTTGAAAGAAATGTCCTCAAGCAGTCTTTCCAAAACCGTATGAAGTCGTCTTGCTCCGATATTTTCGGTACGTTCGTTCATCAGATAAGAAATCGTAGCAATCTGCTCGATTGCGGACTCTGTGAATTCAACCTCTATGCCCTCTGTTTCAAGCAAAGCCTTGTGCTGCTTGATCAAAGCGTTTTCCGGCTTGGTCAGTATCTCAACGAAATCTTCCTTTGTCAAGCTGTCGAGCGTTACACGAATCGGGAAACGACCCTGAAGCTCAGGAATCAAATCCGTAGGCTTTGCGATATGGAACGCACCCGCACCTATGAAAAGGATATGGTCGGTTCTCACCGGACCGTATTTAGTGTTGATAACGCTGCCCTCCACAATAGGAAGGATATCTCTCTGCACTCCCTCTCTGGATACATCTGCACCCGAGCTTACTCTGGAGCCCGATGCAATCTTATCTATTTCGTCTATAAAGATAATTCCGTTCTGCTCGGCATTTGCTATAGCCTCATCTGTCACTAGATCCATGTCGATGAGCTTCTGTGCCTCCTGCTCTCTCAGAATTTTTCTTGCATCCTTTACCTTGCAGTTCTTTTTCTTGGTTTTCTGCGGCATCATGTCACCGAAGATGTTTCCGATGGCAATGCTCATGCCCTCGTTGCTCATATCGAGCTGGTTGCCCTTAGGCGTATCGTTTACTTCGATTTCAATGTACTGCTCCTCCAGCAGTCCCTGACGAAGCTGCTCTCTTACCTGCTCTCTTGCCATTTCAACGCTGTTGTCCTCCGGAATTTCTTCCTCCTTCGCTGCCTGGCTTTCGAGATACTGCTGCTTTTGGCTTGTATAGCCGCCGCTGTTCATTATGAAATCAAACGGATTCTTCGATGAGCTTGTTTTTTTCTTGTTCTTGCCCGGAATGATAGCCTCAACTATCTTTTCCTCCACGATTTTATCGGCAACCGAATACTTTTCTTCGAGCTTGCTCTGCTTTGTCACTCTCATGGAGGCCTCCACGAGATCTCTTACCATGGAGTCAACATCTCTTCCGACATATCCGACCTCGGTGAACTTGGTAGCCTCGACCTTTACGAAAGGTGCGTCCATAAGCTTTGCAAGTCTTCTTGCGATTTCTGTTTTACCGCAGCCTGTAGGTCCCATCATCAAAATGTTTTTCGGCGTGATTTCCTCTCTCATTTCTTCGGAAAGCAGACTTCTTCTGTATCTGTTTCTGAGAGCGATCGCTACCGATTTTTTTGCCTCGTCTTGTCCGATTATATATTTATCCAACTCCGCAACGATTTCCTTAGGAGTCATACTGTACAATTTACTTGCCATAATGCACCCTCCTTATAACTTTTCGACAGAGATATTGCTGTTCGTGTAAACACAGATGGAACTTGCAATTCTCAGAGATTCTCTTACGATAGCCTCAGCGTCCATGTCCGTATTATTGAACAAAGCGTTGGCTGCCGAATATGCGAAATTGCCGCCTGAGCCTATTGCCACGAAGTCCTGATCCGGCTCGATTACCTCACCGTTTCCGGAAATCACGAGCATATTGTCCTTGTCAGCCACTATCATAAGTGCCTCAAGACTTCTCATGCCCTTGTCCGAACGCCAAAT
>CAZLTX010000242.1:0-1722 GCA_964562555.1 uncultured Oscillospiraceae bacterium | reverse complement strand
GAATCACGGTGAAAGGCAAAATAAGTACAATAAAAGAGCCCTTTTGATATTTCCGATATGTACTCCATGCTCGGAAGCTGCGGGCTCTGCATTTTCGTTTTTGTTCGGCTTGGTTTTATGCCGAGCTTCGTTTCCTCGATGAGGCTATCTCGGCTCCACTATCAGCTTGATTGCGGTTCTTTCCTCTCCCTCGATTTCGATATCCGTAAATGCCGGTACACATACGAGGTCTATCCCGCCGGGAGCCACGAAGCCTCGTGCGATTGCCACCGACTTGATTGCCTGATTTAACGCTCCCGCTCCGATTGCCTGAATTTCCGCACCGCCTTTTTCTCTCAAAACACCTGCAAGTGCTCCTGCTACCGAGTTAGGATTTGACTTAGCTGATACTTTTAAAATCTCCATTACTTATCCTCCTGTAGTTGAATTTTGATATAACACACACCGTCATTTCAGACCGCTGAGCTGATTATACACCATACTTTCCGTGAAAATACAAAAAGTTTTCGACAAATTCCGCATGATTTCGCAAAAAAATAAGTTTTTTCACATATTTTTCACGAAAACGCTTGCATTTTTTCATTTTTTGTTCTATTATGATTATGTGGTTATCCCCCCTGATAACCTCATAATCTCAAATCCAAAATACCCCTTTTGAAGAAAGTAGACTGCTCCCCTGCAGTCTATTTTCTTTTTCCCTCACATTATTTGTTTTTATGTGTTATAATTTATGTTAAGATTAAGTAAGGATTTCTCAGCGAAAGGACTTTAGCATGAAGATATATGAATACGAGCACAGAACTGAATACTTTAACTCAAAGATTTTGAGCCGCTATATCGGTGATATGCGGCTCGGTGTATTTGATATAGAAACGCTTGGACTTTATCCAAAGCAAAACCCTATGATTCTTGCCGGAATCATGTCCGTCGAGCCTGACGGAGAATGTATGGTGCGGCAGTTTTTCGCCGAAAACTCGAAGCCTGAAGAGGAACGCAGTCTGCTCCTTGAGCTCAGCGAGGAGCTGAACAGCTTTGACTGCATTCTCACCTTCAACGGCAAGCGTTTCGACCTTCCTTATGTACATGAAAGAGCCTTGCAGCTCGGTCTTTCGGATTATCGCATAGACCCGTTCAATATTGATCTTCTTCTGTTCCTGCGGCATCACAGTGCCCTCAAGGACACCCTCGGCAACCTGAAACAAAAAACTGTCGAACGCTATATGGGAATAGGCAGTTGGCGTGATGACGAAATCTCGGGCGGCGAGAGCGTTGTCATGTACCGTGAATTTGAAAGATCACGAAACGAAAATGCAAAGGCTGCTCTCAGAGAAAAAATTCTGCTGCACAACCATGATGACTTAATCCAGCTTTATAAAATCTTCCCTGTGATTTTGCAGACCGACATTCACGGCGGCATGAACAAGCTCGGTTTCCCTGTCAAGGGTATCTGCGGTTGGCCGAATCTGCATGTCCAAAGCATGAAAGTCTCCGCATCGGGTATGACCGTAAGCGGCCGCTATACCGGCGATGACGTAATCTCGTTTTTCGGTTACAGCACACCGCAAAGGCCGTATAACAGCAGCTTTGCGTCAGACGGGACTTTCTCGATAGAACTGCCGATTTCCGGTCTGAAAGCACAGCTTACGAACCCGCTTGCAATCAATGAGCTCTCGCAGAAGCTGCTGCTCCGCTTTATGCAGGATAATGAGTATAATGCATAAT
>CAZLTX010000241.1:0-1747 GCA_964562555.1 uncultured Oscillospiraceae bacterium | reverse complement strand
CCTGCTGAAGTACGTATGGGTTCCGGTAAAGGTGCTCCTGAGTACTGGGTAGCAGTAGTTAAGCCGGGTAGAGTAATGTTCGAGATCGAGGGAGTATCCGAGGAAAAGGCAAGAGAAGCTATCAGACTTGCTGCTCACAAGCTCCCGATCAAGTGCAAATTTGCCATCAAGGAAGAAGCAGCAAAGGGTGGTGAAGCATAATGGAATTGAAGAAAATGAGAGAGATGACAGCGGTTGAATTGAATACAGAGCTCGCTAATATGAAAAAGGAATTATTCAACTTGAGATTCCAGCACGTTACGGGACAGTTAGAAAACCCTGTTAAGATGAGAGAATTAAAGAGAAATATTGCTAGAGTTAAGACGATTCTTAGAGAAAAAGAATTACAGGCTTAATAGAAAGGAGGATGTACTATGGCAGTTGAAAGAAATAGAAGAAAAACTAAAGTCGGTGTTGTTGTATCTGACAAAATGGATAAGACTGTAGTTGTTGCAATCGAAGACTTCGTAAGACATTCCCTTTACGGAAAAGCTGTAAAGAGAACTAAGAAGGTAAAAGCTCACGATGAAAACAACGAATGTGAAATCGGCGATAAAGTAAGAATTATGGAAACAAGACCTCTGTCCAAGGACAAGAGATGGAGACTTGTTAACATTATCGAAAAGGTTAAATAAAGGAGGCACCAAATCATGATTCAGACTGAAACCAGATTGAGAGTTGCCGACAACTCCGGAGCAAAGGAACTTCTCTGCATCCGTATCTTAGGCGGTACTTCCCGTCAGTATGCGAACATCGGAGATGTAATCGTTTGTGCTGTTAAGGAAGCAACACCGGGCGGTGTTGTAAAAAAAGGCGACGTTGTTAAGGCTGTAGTAGTTAGAACTAAACATGGTGCCAGAAGAGCAGACGGAAGCTATGTTAAGTTTGACCAGAACGCTGCAGTAATCATTAAAGATAAAGAAGATAAGAACCCGGTTGGAACTCGTATCTTTGGACCTGTTGCAAGAGAGCTTAGAGATAAGGGCTTCATGAAGATCGTGTCATTGGCACCGGAAGTACTGTAGGAGGTGTAGGGATGCGTATTAAGAAAGACGATATGGTAATTGTAATTACCGGTAAAGATAAAGGCAAGCACGGCAAGGTTCTGAAGGCAATGCCAAAGGAAAACAGAGTTGTCGTTGAAGGCGTAAATGTTGTGACTAAGCATGCAAAGGCTACAAGAAAAGCTGCTGCTGAAATCAAGCATTTCGAAAGCCCTATCGATGCTTCCAACGTAATGCTTTACGATGCTAAGGCTAAGGAAGTTATCAAGTTCGGCTACCAGGTTAAAGACGGTAAGAAAGTAAGAGTTTCCAAGAAAACAGGAAATGTAATCGACTAAGAAAGGAGGAGACGGTTTTGACAGCAAGATTAAGAGAAACTTATAATAAAGAAGTTTTCGGAGCATTAAAAGAAAAGTTCCAGTATAAAAATGTAATGGAAGTTCCTAAGCTCACAAAGATTACTATCAACATGGGTCTTGGCGAAGCTAAGGACAATGCAAAGATTATGGAATCCGCAGTTGAAGAAATTGCTTTAATCAGCGGACAGAAGCCGGTAATCACCAAGGCTAAAAAGTCCATCGCTAACTTCAAGGTTAGACAGGGCATGCCTGTTGGTGCGAAGGTTACTTTAAGAGGAGACAATATGTATGAATTTGCTGATAAATTCTTCAATATCGCTCTTCCGAGAGTAAGAGACTTCAAGG
>CAZLTX010000240.1:0-1749 GCA_964562555.1 uncultured Oscillospiraceae bacterium | reverse complement strand
ATAGAATATCATTACAATATCAGCAGCGTGGACTTTTTCAGAGGCGGCGAGGTAGCTGACGACGGCAGCCGTGACCTGCGAGGAAGCTTCAAAAAAGCTGTTGACGATGTGTGTGAGGAGCTGAATGCGACGCTGAACACGATCTTCATGCACAGGGAAGAAAATACGTATGTGGTTATTCGCCGAGTGAACGATTTGAATAGACTCGTGCATAAGCTTGTGCAGCTCAGGCGTGAGCTCTCAGAGTAGGTGCGAAAGTAATTCGCACCTTGAGCAATACAAACTTTGGAAAGGTAGTTTCTCGCCAGAGCGGCTCGAAACTCACTTTTCCTATTTATTTGATCAGCGGAGCTTGCCGATTGTCGGTGTGACTCCGTAAAATTCACATAGAGCATCGTACTGCTGCTGTGCGGCTTCGCATTTTTTCTTTGCATAGGCTCCGGCAGCATTTGTCTTTACTGCTTTTATCATTATATTGCGGGCGGTGTGTTCGAGCGATGTGAATTCAATCATTGAAACATCGTAGCCTGCTGCCTCGAGCATCAGCCCTCTCAGACCGTCGGTCAGATATTCGGTGAAACGATCCTTCAGTATACCGTGCTTAAGCATCGGCTTGTGAAGCTCGTTTTTTATTTGCTTGAACAGCTCATGCTGGCAGCACGGAACGCTGAGAATGACCTTGGTGTTCCATGCGACTGAGTTGATAAGTGCATAGTCTGTCGCCGTATCGCAGGCATGAAGAGTAACTACCATATCGGCATGGTCGTCTGAATAGTCGGCAATGTCACCCTTGAGGAATTTCAGCTCGTCGTAGCCGAGGTCAGAGGCAACGCTGCTGCAAAAATCTATGACATCTGTTTTCAAATCCAGTCCTATGATTTCGACATTGCGTTTTTTCAGCACTTTCAGGTAATAATAGAGTGCGAAGGTAAGGTACGCCTTGCCGCAGCCGAAGTCGATGATTTTAAGCGTCTTGTCGTTCGGAAGATATGGGAAAACATCTTCTGCGATTTCAAGGTAGCGGTTGATTTGGCGGAACTTGCTGTAGCTGCGGGGATAAACCTTACCGTCCTTGTCCATAACGCCGAGTCTGATGAGAAAGTCGCAGGGAATGCCGTCGGGTATGATGTAATTTTTGCTACGGTTATGTGCTGCGGGTGCAATGCCGACCGAGCTGCCGACCGAGGCAGGGGAAGAACCGACTTGGTGGGAAGCCGCAGTGCCGACCGCCGCACTTCGTGCGGACGGGCGGCCGCCTACGGCACACCGCATGATATGCGGTGACTGCGGCTTCGCTGCAAGCACCTGAATTTCAGCGTCATCGGTAAAAATATTTATCTGCTTAAACACATCGCAAATAAGCGATACAGAAAGCTCAAGTGCGGCATCAGCCTCCAGGTTTGAGTGAGTTACTTTCTTTGGAAAAGTATATTCTGCCTGAAATTTAAGCACGCCGCCGAGCATAACGGGGCGAAGCATAACCTTGGAGTATTCCAAGGATTTTTTACGTTTATTTGAAAAAATCATTTTCTGCAGCTTGCCCGGAGTAAACAGCTCGGAAAAAAGCAGCAGAAGCTCATCTGAAATTCTCTCTTTATATGTTTTTTCGATATTTTGACTATCCATTGTAAACCTCGTAAACCTCGTAATTAAATGATTGTTCGAAATGCCGCCTATGTGCATAGAACTCCTTGCTTTCGACACGCATTCCTTTGTCCATTATGACATTCTTCCGCCGGTTTGTCAAAC
>CAZLTX010000239.1:0-1756 GCA_964562555.1 uncultured Oscillospiraceae bacterium | reverse complement strand
ATTTCCGTTTTCGTCCTCACAGGCATTTACCAGAGTAACCGTTCCGTGATCCTCCTCGGACTTCTGATCGAGGAAGTCAAAAATTCTCGCAGCACCTGCCAGTGCCATTATTACGGAGTTGAGCTGCTGTGACACCTGAGCTATAGGATTGACGAAGTTTCTCGACAAGGTCAGGAATGACGCTATCGTACCCAAGGTGAGCACCGCTTCGCCGCCGAACGACAAATTGCTCACACCGCCTATTGCCATAGCACCGCCCGCTAAAGCGATTATGATATACAGCACATAACCCAAAGCAGTCATAAGCGGCATCATCATATTAGCCAAGCCGTTCGCATTGGCACCGCTTTCTCTGAGCCTGTCATTTTTAACATCGAAGCTTTCACATGCTTTCTGCTCATGGCAAAATACCTTTACGACCTTCTGACCGCTTATCATTTCTTCTATGAAACCATTGACATCAGCCAAATTCTTTTGCTGTGCCACGAAATACATGCCGCTCTTTCCTGCGATTTTCTTTACCACAAAGAGCATCAGCACGGTAAATGCGAGAACTATCAGCGTCAGCCAAATGCTCAGATGCAGCATTGATGCCAATACCGCCGCCATCGTAACCACCGAGGAAAAAAGCTGCGGCAAGCTCTGCGAAAGCATCTGTCTGAGCGTATCGGTATCGTTGGTGTAATAGCTCATAATCTCACCGTGCGTCCTGCGGTCAAAGAAGGATACCGGCAAGGTCTGCATATGTGCGAACATCTCATCTCTGATATCCTTGAGCGTTTTCTGCGAAACCACCGCCATCGTGCGGTTATAGAAAAGTCCTGCCAGCACGCCTGCCAAATATACGCAGCCCAGCATCACTATTGCCTTGAGCAGCCCCGTATAAACAGGGTGTGCCGAAAGCAGCAGCGGTTCGATATACTCGTCTATCAGGGTTTGCAGGAAGAGTGACGATGCCACGCTTGCCGCAGAACTGGTAAGAATACATACAACAACGAAAAGCAATCTCCATTTATAAGGTGCGAGGTACGAAAGCAGTCTCTTTGCACTCTTCGGATCCATATTTTTAAGACTGCCGCCCGGTGCGAAGCCTCTGCCACGACCCGGACCTCTCATCGGTCTTGTTTCTGTCTGTCTACTCATTGCCCGCACCCCCTTTGTTCTGGGATTCGTAAACTTCCCTGTATATTTGGCTCGACTGCATAAGCTCGTCATGCGTACCCATGCTCTCGATTTTGCCGTCATCCATAACGATGATTACGTCAGCATCCTGAACCGAGGCAATACGCTGTGCAATGATTATTTTGGTAGTATTCGGGATTTCCTCTCGGAAAGCCTTTCTTATCATTGCGTCCGTCTTCATGTCAACAGCACTCGTAGAATCGTCCAAAATCAGCACCTTCGGCTTTTTGAGCAATGCCCTTGCAATGCAGAGCCTCTGTTTCTGACCGCCCGATACATTCGTACCGCCCTGGTCGATATATGTGTCATAGCCCTCATCAAAGTCCATGATAAAGTCATGGGCACAGGCGAGCTTACATGCGTGAATCAATTCCTCGTCACTCGCATTTTCGTCGCCCCAACGCAGGTTTTCCTTGATCGTACCGGAAAACAAAACATTTTTCTGAAGCACCATCGCAACCTGTCCTCTGAGGGTTTCTATGTCGTAATCCCTTACATCTCTGCCGCCGACCTTAACACTGCCGCCGGTAACATCGTAAAGTCTCGGAATGAGCTGTACCAAGCTCGACTTGGA
>CAZLTX010000238.1:0-1763 GCA_964562555.1 uncultured Oscillospiraceae bacterium | reverse complement strand
GCATGGTCGGCAACGGCGGTTTCGCAACCTTCGGCATCAACTACTACGAGCTCGGCAAGGCTACCGCAGCTATGGCAGTAAAAATCCTCAAGGGTGAGGCTGAGCCTGCAAGCATGCCTGTAGAATACCAGACAGATGAAAACGTTCTTGAAATTGCTGTTAACACAGAAACAGCTGCAAAATTGGGAATCACTGTTCCTGACGATGTAGCGGCGACAGCTACGCTTTTACCTGAAGCATAAAATTGAAAGTTGACTTAGTCCTGCCCCTTTTCTTTCCCTTACCTTTAGGGGCAGGCATTTTGGAGGTTTAGAAAATGATTTCAGCAGCAACGATTATCAGCGGCATCGCTCAGGGTCTCATATGGGCGATACTCACGCTTGGTGTATATTTGACATTCCGAATACTCGATATCGCCGATCTGACGGTCGAGGGAACCTTTCCCCTCGGTGCGGCAGTAACGGTGGTTTTGATTAACGGCGGCATGAACCCTGTTTGGGCAGTGCTTTGTGCGGTACTCGCAGGCGGAATTGCGGGTTTTGTGACCGGCGTTCTGCACACGGTATTTAAGATTCCTGCCATTCTTTCGGGAATTTTGACCATGATAGCTCTTTACTCGGTAAACATCAGAATCATGAGCGACAAAGCGACGGTTGCCCTTGAGCAGCCTTCTCTGAAGACATGGCTCCTTGAGGCTCTTCCCGACGGAACTGCAAGCAACACGGTTTCCATCATTTTGGGCGGCTGCGTCTGCATCGCCATAGTGGCAGTGCTCTACTACTTCTTCGGTACCGAAATCGGCTGTGCAATCCGTGCAACCGGCAGCAACCAAAACATGGCTCGTTCACTCGGCGTGAAAACCGACAGAGTAATCACTCTCGGACTTATGATTTCAAATGCACTGGTTGCTCTTTCGGGCAGCCTCATCGCACAGCTTGACTACGGCTCGGCTTTAGTCAACATGGGACAGGGCACGATAGTAATCGGTCTTGCTTCCGTAATCATCGGTGAAGTCATTTTCATTCGTAAAGACATGAATTTCGCATTAAAGCTCCTTGCGGTAATCGCAGGTGCGGTAATTTACAGAACGATCATCGCATGTGCACTCACCTTTAGCTTCCTTAAGGCTACCGACCTTAAGCTCATCACGGCAATCGTCGTTGCCTTCGCATTGGCACTGCCTGTTTTGCAGCAAAAGTCGGCTGAGGCTAAGCTTCGCAGAGAAAACTCCAAAAAATATGCTATGAGGTGAACAAAATGCTAAAAATGATCGAAATAGATAAATCGTTCAACATCGGAACGATAAACGAAAAACAAATTTTCAAGGGCTTAAACCTTACAATAAACGACGGTGATTTCATTACCGTTATCGGCGGCAACGGTGCCGGAAAATCAACCATGCTAAACCTCATTGCCGGTGTACATAAGGCAGATGGCGGACGCATCATCCTTGACGATGGAGATCTGACATATCAAAACGAGACCCAAAGAGCCAAGTACATCGGCAGAGTTTTTCAAGATCCAATGATGGGAACAGCTCCCACAATGATGATAGAAGAAAACCTTGCAATGGCATACAGACGCACCAAACGCAGAGGACTTGGCTGGGGCATTTCTCAAAAGGAAAGAGAAATGTACAAGGAAACTCTCGCACAGCTCGGGCTCGGGCTTGAAGAGCGTCTGAAAACTAAGGTTGGACTGCTCTCCGGCGGTCAACGGCAGGCAGTTACATTGCTCATGGCTACACTTCAAAAGCCTAAGCT
>CAZLTX010000237.1:0-1769 GCA_964562555.1 uncultured Oscillospiraceae bacterium | reverse complement strand
CAGCTCAGACTTATCATCTGCGGAGCAGCTCCGCTCTTGAAGGAAACCGCAAAGGGACTGAACGATTTCGGTATCGTAACCATACAGGGCTACGGACTGACGGAAACCTCGCCTGTTTTGACAGCAGAGCGTCCGGAGGATTTAGCAGCGGGTTCGGTAGGCTGCCCTATGCCACGTGTAGAGGTGCGTATCGAAGATGCGGACGAGAACGGTATCGGAGAAATCGTTGCCAGAGGACCGAATGTGATGATGGGCTATCTCGAACAGCCGGAGGAAACCGCAAAGGTAATCATCGACGGCTGGTTCCATACCGGCGACCTCGGCAGACTTGATGAGGGCGGACATCTTTGGATAACGGGCAGAAAGAAAAATGTCATAGTTATGAAGAACGGAAAGAATGTTTTCCCTGAAGAAATAGAGAGCTTGATTGAGGCATTTCCGTATATGGCAGAGAGCCTTGTTTTTGCAAGGGAAAAGCATAACGATTTGGTGCTTTGGGTGAAAATAGTCTATAAGCCGGAATATCTTGAGGCTGAGGGCATAGGCTTTGACGAGCTCGTCGAAAGAGTCAGAGCCGATTTAATTGCTGTCAACGAAAAACTGCCTAAATACAAAGAAATCCGCAGATTTTTGCTCACAGATGAGCCTATGATCAAGACGACGACACAGAAGGTTAAGCGTAATCCTGAAATCGAGAAGATAAATGCACAGTGGCAGGAGGAGCTTGCATATAACAACACGCTTTAATTTGAATTTGCTTAGGGAGCGAGAAACGCAATGAGTTTAATCAATGAGTTTTCCAAAATTACAGAGGCAAGCAGAGCCGAATACGAGAATGCCGCTGCGGGTGAATTCCGTGCAGATGAGGCTGTAAGAGAAATTCTCAGAGCACGACATGCCTTAAAGGACGGCAGCGAGCCGCAGGAGAGCGACGGCGTGCTTGCATTCGGTGACAATTTGTCGTTTATGAAGTATTTGCTTGACGGCTGTGATATGAGGGGCATGGTCAAGCTCATTTACATAGACCCGCCGTTTTTCAGCAAGGCGAACTATGAGGCCTCGCTCCGCATGAAAGCGGAAAATGTCGGCGGTGAAAAGCAGGGCGGCGAGGAAAACAAAATCAAGCATCTGGCATACAAAGATGTTTGGGAGCAGGGCATGGAGGAGTATCTGACCATGCTGACCTCTCGCTTGATGTTCATGCGTGATCTGCTTGCCGATGACGGAACGATATGGGTGCATTTGGATTGGCACAGCGTTCACTATGTCAAAATTCTCATGGACGAGATTTTCGGGGATACGAATTTCATAAACGAAATTATTTGGCAGTATAAGTCCGGAGGCAGCAGCAAGACGCACTTCGCCAGGAAGCACGACAATATATTGGTGTACGGCAAGACAAAGAAATACTATCTGAAGCTGCCTAAGGAAAAATCGTACAACAGAGGGCTCAAGCCGTACCGCTTCAAGGGTGTGGAGGAATTCTGTGACGATGTGGGCTGGTATACCATGGTAAACATGAAGGATGTATGGAGCATAGACATGGTGGGAAGAACCGCAAAGGAGAGAACAGGCTATGCGACACAGAAACCGGAGGCACTCTTGAATCGAATAATTGAGGCCGGGAGCTGTGAGGGAGATATAGTGGCGGACTTTTTCTGCGGCAGCGGCACGCTCGGTGCGGCGGCATCAAAGCTCGGACGCAGATGGATATGCAGCGACAGCAGTGCGGTGGCAGCGGCGGCATGCGTCAAGCGTTTCCTTGACGG
>CAZLTX010000236.1:0-1774 GCA_964562555.1 uncultured Oscillospiraceae bacterium | reverse complement strand
CCGACGATAAGGAAACCTATCGCAGAAAGAGCCGCACACAGCAGTCCGAACGGAGCCTGCGTAAGTGCATGGTCGAAGTTATTGCAGCCTGTAGCCGCTGATGTGATTACCGTCGCATCGGAATAGAAACATATATGTGAGCCGAAAACGCCTGCACTCAGCACCGCCGAAACCGCAAGTGTGGTATCGCAGCCTGTAGCCTGTGACAGCGGGATGATTATCGGAAGTGCGATTATGTACATTCCCCAGTTCGTCCCCGTTATAAATTCGGTTATTGCCAGTGCGATAAACACGATAAACGGCATGAGCTGCGGCGTTACGATTTCCGTAGCCGTAGTGATTACGTAGTATGTAAAATGTATCTGTGCGTTCACGTCAGCGAATAAAAATGCGAGAATCATCAGCATCAAAGGCATCATCATATTTTTCAGACCCTCGAGTGCCACATCTGCAAAATCCTCAGCTGTCATAACTCCCTGGAACATATATGATACGAACATGAATGCCATCGTGAGCAGTACTCCGAGCTGCATGTCAAAGTCAAGAATTATCGTGGATATTACCAGCACACCAATCGGAAGAAAAAGGTTGCTCACCTTAGGATTTTCCGGCACCACGCTCGCCTTGCCCGCACGAATATCGATTTTCTCGCTTCCCTCGGGAGCCAGCGGACCGCCCGCTTCAACACGCTCAAAGGCTTTTTTCATCGGTCCGAAAATCGGTATTATACCCAAAATAACCAGCGGAACTATCATAAATGCCGCCCAGCCGTAGAAATTATACGGAATTGTTTTTATGAAATACAGCAGACCCTCACCCGCAGGAGCCCAGTCATTCGCCTCCAAAATTCGAGAGCAGAGCAGTGCCCAGGTCGAAATCGGAATTACCACACAAAGCGGTGCAGCCGTGGAATCCACCACATATGCCAAAAACTCTCTCGGCACCTTATGCTTGTCCGTCAGCGAGGTCATGCACGAGCCTACCGTCAAGGAATTCAAATAGTCGTCTATAAAAATTACAACGCCCAGAACCCATGTCCACATCAGTGAAGACTTTCTTGTCTTAGCTTTTTTCGCAATCCATTCACCGAAAGCATACGAGCCGCCCGATTTTTCAATCAGTGCAATTATGCTCCCCATCAGACCACACACTATGATAAGCCAAGCGATATCCTCGCTCATCATAACTCCGAGCAGTCCGCTGCTGAAATTGCTGAAAATATTCGTCAGCCAGTTTCCGCTTCCGTCCATCGTTTCGGGTCTTGACACCATTACAAAACCCACTATTGATGCAAGAACCAAAGCCTCAAGGATTCTTTGCGTCGCAAAAATATAAATAATTAGGAAAATTGCCGGTATGAGTGAAAATGCACCGTATTCACCGACATCAGCAGGCAGAAAACTCGTCAAAGCCATCGCACCCGCTATTACCAATGCTATGATTACCAAAGTCCTCTTACCGTTAAAGGACTTCTTCTCATTAAAAAGTTTTGTAAACAACTATCATCTCTCCTCTCGCTGTGAATTAAGCAAGCTACATTATATCAAAAAACGGCAAAAATACAATCGTTTTTTCGCCGTTTTTAGGTATTTTTATGCAATTTATTTCATAGCCTTGAGGAATGCCTCATAGCCTCTCTTGGTTTCATATATGTCAGCCTTGCTTGTGACCTCCCAAGGTGCATGCATGTTCAGAACGGCAACGCCGCAGTCGATGACGTCCATGCCGTACAGTGCCAAAATATATGCTATGGTACCGCCGCCGCCGACATCTA
>CAZLTX010000235.1:0-1776 GCA_964562555.1 uncultured Oscillospiraceae bacterium | reverse complement strand
GCACCGTATTTACGCTTCAAGTGCCTTAAGTGCAGCCTGTCTTTCTTCCTCTCTCTGGTCGAGGATCTTCTGATATTCCTCGTCGGAAAGCTTAGTCATCGTAACTCCCGCATAGCCGTAAATTACAGAAACTATCGGATTTATCCAGTTCAGGATAGCATACGGGATAAAGCTTGAATCCACACCGAGGAATTTTCTCATAGTAGCACCGCAGGTATTCCATGAGAAGAAACACGAGGTAATCGTTCCGGCATCCTCCAGACATCTCGAAAGGTTTTCAGGACGCAGACGCATATCCTCGAAAGCCTCTTTGAACATTCTGCCCGGAAGTACAAGTGCCAGATACTGGTCGCAGCAAACCGCATTCGTGATTATACACATAAGCTCTGTGGAAAGCACCAGACCGCCTCTGCCCTTTGCAACTTTAAGGAAAACAGCTACGATAGATGCCATCATGCCTGTTACATCTACGATACCGCCGAAGCACATTGCCGCCAAGATGATGGAAATCGTCCACATCATACCCTGCATACCGCTTGAGGAAAGCAGGTCAACTAAGGTGCTCACTATCGGAGGTGCATCTTCCGGTACAACACCGAGCGAAATTCCGTTATTAAGAATTGTAAATGTATTGTTGATTACCTTATCGCCCAAAACAGCCTCGATTGCCGCATGATTGTAGAACATGAGAGGCACACCGAGCAGAGCACCGCCGATCAAAGACGGAATAGCCGGAAGCTTAAGTGCAACCGCAATGATTACAAACAACGGCGGAATCAGCGTAATAACGCTTATTCTCGATGACTGGCTGATAAATGCAAGAATTTCTTCCATTACCGTCAAATCAGGCTCGTTGTTCGATGCATGCATAAAGCCCAAAACAGCGTATGCCACGAGTGCAATCGTCAAAGAAATTCCTGTAGTATAAACCATGTGCTTTATGTGACCGAACAAAGTAGCTCCTGCCATCGCCGGTGCAAGGTTTGTCGTGTCGGATAACGGTGACATCTTATCTCCGAAATATGCACCTGAAATTACCGCACCCGCAGTCATTGCAGCAGGAAAGCCTAAAGCTGCTCCTACACCCATCAGTGCAACGCCCATCGAGCCTGCCGTTGACCACGACGAGCCCGTTGCAAGCGATACTATACAGCAAAGTACGCAGGTTGTAAGCAGGAATACCTTCGGGCTGATGATTTTGATACCGTAATACATCATTGAAGGAATCGTTCCCGCTGCCATCCATGATGCGATGATAGCACCCAAGATAGCTAAAATCAGGATAGCCTGCATTGAACGGTTAATGGAGGCCAAAATACCCTGTTCGAGGTACGCCCATTTCCAGCCGTTAGCAACTGCCACCAGCCCCGCAACGCAAGCTGCGAGAATAAGTGCGATGTGAGGTTCCTCACCTGCGTCCTTGATGATGGACCACATGAGGAAAGCAATCATTGCGAGCATAACCAGTACGGTCTGCCACATAGGAATTTTTTTACCCATAATAAATCCTCCTAAGCTAAAAAGGTATAATTTCCCTGGTCGTCTGCGGTATCCCGTTAAAATATTCGGCTTTATAACTCTGCACACACTTTCACCGTGCCTCGGTGCCGAAATCCTATAACAATTTATGTATAACGAAAGCCGCATTCGCTCCATCGCCGTAAGTTTAGCAATAAAATATGGGGTTATACAATACACCCACAGGGGTGATTTCAGGGGTGATTCCCTATGAATGAGTCCTTTTTCGGCAGATTTACGCCAAAAGAAAAGCCCTAA
>CAZLTX010000234.1:0-1804 GCA_964562555.1 uncultured Oscillospiraceae bacterium | reverse complement strand
TCGATGAGGACGGAAAGCTTCTTATCCAAAAGGGCAAGAAGAAATTCCATATGGTTGAGATTGATGGATAATTAATCTAAATATATCAAGGATAGGAAAGGAGAACTCGAAATGAAGCACATCAAAACTATCGAAACACGTGACCTTGCAAAGAGCGTGGCAAACGGTGGCTGCGGCGAATGCCAAACATCTTGCCAGTCCGCATGCAAGACTTCATGCGGTGTTGCAAATCAGCCTTGCGAAAACAAGGAAAAATAAAATCGGGCTGAGGTCTGTCCGCCTGTACTCTGAACGGTGCAGGCGGTATTTTTTTGGAATGTAAGGAACGGAGAAAGAAAATTGATACATCAGTACAAATTAAACGGATATAACATAGTACTCGACATATGTTCGGGAGCCGTACATGCGGTAGACGACATTGCATATGACATCATAGAAATGTATGAAACGAGTACACGTGATGAGATATGCAGCAAAATGCTTGAAAAATACGGCGAAATGCCTGAGATTTCAAGAGAAGAAATCGAATCGTGCATTAACGATGTGGAGGAGCTGAAGAGGGCAGGTAAGCTTTTTTCGGAGGACATTTACCAAGGAATATCGCACGATTTCAAAAATAACTCACGCGACATAAAGGCACTCTGCCTGCATGTGGCACATAGCTGTAATCTGAATTGCAGCTACTGCTTTGCGGGACAGGGAAAATATCAAGGTGAAAGTGCTCTGATGTCCTTGGAGGTCGGAAAGCGAGCATTGGATTTTTTGGTCGAAAATTCAGGCTCTCATACCAATCTTGAAGTTGACTTTTTCGGAGGAGAGCCGCTGCTGAACTGGGATGTCGTAAAGCAGCTCGTGGCTTACGGAAGAAGTCTTGAAGAGAAAAATCACAAGAAATTCCGCTTCACGCTCACTACCAACGGTGTGAATGTTGACGATGATGTGATAGAGTTTTCGAACAGAGAAATGCAGAATGTGGTTATGAGCATAGACGGCAGACCGGAGGTTCACGACCGTTTTCGTGTGGATTACAAAGGCAAGGGAAGCTATGATGATATAGTTCCGAAATTTCTTGAATTCGCCGAGCGTCGAAAGGACAGAGATTATTATGTCAGAGGAACCTTTACGCATTACAATCCCGATTTCGTAAATGACATATTGCATTTAGCCGATTTGGGCTTTGACCGCCTCTCGATGGAGCCTGTGGTGTGCGATCCGAGCAGCCCGTCCGCACTTACCGAAGAGGATCTTCCGATATTGTTCGCGGAGTATGAGAGATTGGCAGAGGAAATGCTTAAGCGAAAGAGAGAAAAAAGACCGTTTGTGTTCTACCACTATATGATAGACCTTGCACACGGTCCGTGCATTTACAAGCGTATAGCAGGCTGCGGCTCCGGCACGGAATATTTTGCAGTCACACCGCAGGGAGAGCTTTATCCGTGCCATCAGTTCGTGGGAGATGAGGCATATCTGATGGGCGATATCTGGAACGGTGTGAAAAACAAAGCCGTGGAGGAAAAGTTCAGAAAATGCAATGTCTACTCACGCAGCGAATGTGATGACTGTTGGGCGAGACTCTACTGCTCCGGCGGCTGTGCGGCAAATGCATATCATGCGACAGGCGATATCAACGGCGTATACGAGTACGGCTGCCGACTTTTCCGCAAGCGTATGGAATGTGCGATTATGATGCAGGTGGCAGAGGCAATCGAAGAGTAAGAGGACAAAGGATTAAGAAAAGCTAAAATCGCTCTTTACAAAAGTGAAGCTATGGTGTAGAATCAGAGATGTCGAAAACAGACGAAAA
>CAZLTX010000233.1:0-1849 GCA_964562555.1 uncultured Oscillospiraceae bacterium | reverse complement strand
AACTCGCGACCCTCGCCTTGGCAAGGCGATGCTCTACCCCTGAGCCACTTCCGCAAATTGGTCGAGGGAGATGGATTCGAACCATCGAAAGCTCAGCTAACGGATTTACAGTCCGCCCCCTTTGGCCACTCGGGAATCCCTCGACATTGCAAACCATCGAAAGAATTCAATGGTTTACTTATTGGAGCTGGTGGAGGGAATCGAACCCCCAACCTGCTGATTACAAATCAGCTGCTCTACCGTTGAGCCACACCAGCATATGTAAGCTTTAAAAAAATTGGCGACCTGGAACGGGCTCGAACCGTCGACCTCCAGCGTGACAGGCTGGCATTCTAACCAACTGAACTACCAGGCCGTACTCTGGTAAATGGTGGGAGTTACAGGGCTCGAACCTGTGACCCTCTGCTTGTAAGGCAGATGCTCTCCCAGCTGAGCTAAACTCCCACAGCACTTTTTTATTTGCTTGACACATTTATTGATTATACCTTAGATTGCTCATCTTGTCAAGCACTTTTTTACTTTTTCAAAACTTTTTTAGCTCATTTCTTTCACCGAAACTGTGCTTTTCTCACGAGCCGAGATTTATATTACCACATCTTCCGACCCTTGTCAACGATAATTTTGAAAATTTTTCATTTTTCATCTTTTTTATCGCAATGCTTGGAATTCCGGGCTGCACGGCTCTCGCATCACACGCCGCGGCGGCTTATATGCCTGCGAAAGCCGATTTTGCCCTGTTATTCCTATCGTATGCTGCCTAAATACCGGGCTTATGCCTCACATTCGCTGCTTGAAATTTCTCCGAGCGTGTAACCGGCCTCAGCGATTACTTCCTTGATCTTAGCCTCATCAAGAGCCGCAGCACTGATGATTTCGGTTTCGTTCTTGTCGTGCGAGGAAAACACCTTTTCTACCTCAAAGGCTTTTTCAATCGCCTCATTCACATGTTTTTCGCACATTGGACACATCATACCGGTAACCTCTAATCTTGTCTTAATCATTTTTTTACCTCCGTTTTCTTTTTGTTCTTTTTGTTCTTTGTTTTTATCATTTATATTATCATTATAATCGGCTTTACGACCCTCGCCGGATTTTGCACCGTAAGGCTTGCAGAAATTAAGCCTCAGTGCATTCGATACGACGCAGAAGCTGGATAAGCTCATCGCCGCAGCTCCTATCATCGGGTTCAAAGTCAGCCCAAGACCGACGAAAACGCCCGCTGCGAGAGGAATTCCCAAAGTGTTGTAGAAGAACGCCCAAAACAGATTCTCGTGGATGTTTTTGAGCGTGGCACGGCTGATTCTGATTGCCGCAGCGGCATCCGAAAGACTGCTTTTCATCAGCACCACATCTGCCGCATCTATCGCTATGTCGCTGCCTGCTCCTATCGCAATGCCGATGTCGGCACTCGTAAGTGCGGGTGCGTCATTTATTCCGTCCCCGACCATTATCACCTTGCCGTATTTTTTCAGCGAGCTTATGACATTCGCTTTTTCGTCCGGAAGCACGCCTGCTATCACCTCGTCAACGCCTGCCTGTTTTCCTATGGCTTGTGCTGTTTTTTCGTTATCTCCGGTCAGCATCACCACACGGATACCCATCTCCTTAAGCTCACGGACAGCCCTTGCACTGTCGGCTTTTATGGTGTCCGCAACGGCTATCATTCCTAGCAGCTTGCCATTTTCCGCAAACAGCAGCGGTGTCTTTCCCGACTCTGCAAGGCTGCCTGCCTTTTCCGTTATGTTTTGCGGCAGTGCAATTTCCGAGCCGATAAATTTCATGCTTCCGCCGAGCAGTTTTTTGCCGTCCAGCTCTGCCGAAACGCCGCTGCCCGTCAGTGCCTCAAATG
>CAZLTX010000232.1:0-1855 GCA_964562555.1 uncultured Oscillospiraceae bacterium | reverse complement strand
CGGTTACGGCTGCTATGAATGCCTCCGCACTGTCGGCTCCGATGTTGAATGTGAACGACTTGCCTGTCAGTTTAACATACAGATAACCGTTATCGCTTACTCCGAAATTGATAACCGAACCTGTCGGATTTGATTTGGTCTTGAACGTTACGTGAACATCAGCGTTTTTATAAGAGCTGTATGATGCAAGTGAAGCGGCTCTGTTCGCAAAAGCGTAGGTGTCTACAAGCTCGTTGATATCGTCTGCTACGAATCTGTGATACGAAGTGTAACCGAGCTTATCGCCCTTGCAGTAAACCGAGCTTGAATACTCGATATCAAGATCAAGTCCCGCATCGGTAATGAACTGACCTAAGCCCGCAGGCTTGTAAGCGGTGTTCATATAAATCAGTGTTTCCTTAAAGCCCTCTACATCGAGTGCAACCATCAAATCGGAAGACACTCTGTCAAGCTCCTTGATTTGAGCATTAACCTTGGATTCGTGTGTGGTAGAGGTTTCGGGAATCGTCAGCGAAATCGTTTTGATTTCGGAAGATGTCGCAGCCTGAGTTACCGCAGAATCCACAACATAGTTTGAACCCGAAATCGTAAGATTTGATACGGATTCACCGGCAAGAATTTCTCTGTCAAAGCTCATGTTTCCGCTTTCGTTTTTAGCTGCATAGTTCGTGTAGCTGTCACTCGGAGCGGGAGCCGTAGAGCTTTCATCGCCGCCGGAAGCATCGGAATTACCGTTTTCACCGTTCTGAGAATCGTCTAAGGCATCCTGTGAGTCCTTAGAACTGTCGGAATCGCCGACCGCATCAGAGTTTCCGTCGTCGGAAGCAGCTCCGTGATTGTCGGAAAGAGCGGAATCACCGTTTCCATCGTCTTGACTGCCGGGAACGGAATCGTTCCGACCGTCATTATCGCTGTCGGTAATAACATGATCCGGAAGCACATTGTTGACCAAGTCCTTGAAATCCGAAGAATCGCCGTCTCCCATGAGAGCAAAGGTCGAAACCAAAACAATGATGCCGGCTGCGGCTATGCTGCCGTATTTCCACAGAGGCTTGTAAGCAGACTTACGCTTCGGTTTATACTCTACAGCGGGAGCTGAAGCCTCAGCATTTTCGGAAGAAATAAACGGCACAGTGTTATCGAAGCTTTCAGGGGAAGCATCGCATGCGGAAATCTTGGCAAGCAAAGAAGCGACAACCGCATCTGACGGTGTCATCTGTTCTCTCATGCTGTAGATTGTTTCACTCGATGCGAATTCATCAATGTTGCGAAAAATTTCGTCAGCCATGATATCCTTCCTCCTTCAGTATTTTTTTCATCATTTCACGGCCTCGCATTAGCTGAACCTTCACGGTGCTGACCTTTAGATTTAAGGCATCACCGATTGATTCGATGGACATGTCCGCAAAATAGAATAGTTGGAGAACTGTTCTGTATTTCTCCGGAAGCTGCTGCAAAGCTATGTAAACAGCATTTTCTTCCTTGGTACGAAATTGAAATGAGCCTTCGTCCATTTCGTTCTGATCCATAGGCACCACACGTTTGTGATAGGTGCTCTGAACGACACGCAGTGAACAGTTGATGGTCGTTCGAATCAGCCAAGCTTTTCGGTGCTCCTCGTCGTTGAACGGAGGATGCGACTTATAGTAGATGAGGAAAACTTCCTGAAAAATGTCGTCCGCATCTGCTCGATTGCTTGTATATGAAAGAGCTACGCCGTAAACCGTGCCCTTATATTTTTGGATCAAAGACTCAATACTTTCGTCTTGAACAAAAGTATCACTCATCTTGGAGGTTCTCCTTTCATAAGTAAATCAAAGTAAGAGAGGAAAAGGTTACAAAAAATTGTGAGAAA
>CAZLTX010000231.1:0-1865 GCA_964562555.1 uncultured Oscillospiraceae bacterium | reverse complement strand
TAAAAGCAGTTAAAAATTAAATCACAATATACAACAAAACACACTAAATGCTTACAGCATTACATATTAAGGAGGAAAACACCCATGAGAATTGCTTTGACAGGCAACCCGAACAGCGGTAAAACGACCATGTACAACGCACTGACCGGCCGTAACGAAAAGGTCGGCAACTGGGCGGGCGTAACCGTAGACAAGAAAGAACACCCAATCAAAAAGACATACTATGCAGGCGAGGAACAGCTCATCGCTGTTGACCTTCCGGGAGCATACTCCATGTCACCGTTTACAGGCGAAGAAAGCATCACAAGCTCCTATGTTAAAAAGGAAAACCCTGATGTAATCATTAACATCGTTGATGCGACGAACCTCAGCAGAAGCCTTTTCTTCACGACACAGCTTCTGGAGCTCGGCATTCCTGTAGTGGTTGCCCTGAACAAGCACGACATCAACGAAAAGAAGGAAACAAGGATTGACACGGCAAAGCTTTCCGAAAAGCTGGGCTGTCCGGTTATCGACACGGTATCAACCTCGGCAGAGGGACTTAATGCCGTAGTTGAGGCAGCGGCGGCACAGGCAGGCAAGGCACAGACGGCACCGTATATTCAGGAGGATATCGACCTGACGGATAAGCATCAGGTAGAAGCCGCTGACCGTAAGAGATTCGACTTCGTAAACAAAATCGTTAAAGATGTAGAAACACGTAAGGTTCTGACCAAGGAAAAGAACTTCGGAGATAAGATAGACGATGTACTGACAAACAAGTGGCTCGGAATTCCGATTTTCGCAGTAGTAATGTTCCTCGTATTCCAGATTTCACAGGTTTGGATCGGAGCACCTATTGCAGATGTGCTCGTAGGCTGGCTGGAAGCTTTCCAGGGCTGGGTAGGCGGAATGCTCGAAAATGCGAACCCGCTCCTGTACGCACTTCTCGTAGACGGCGTTATAGGCGGTGTTGCCGCAGTAGTAGGCTTCCTGCCGCTGGTAATGGTTATGTATTTCCTTATCGCACTGCTTGAGGACTGCGGATACATGTCCCGTGTGGCAGTAGTGCTTGACCCTATTTTCAAAAATGTAGGACTTTCCGGAAAATCCGTTATACCGTTCGTAATCGGCGTTGGCTGCGGCGTTCCGGGAATCATGGCAAGCCGTACTATCCGTAACGACAGAGAAAGAAGAGCGACTGCAATGCTGACACCGTTCATGCCTTGCGGAGCTAAGATTCCTGTAATCGCATTGTTTGCAGGTGCATTCTTTGACGGAGCAGGCTGGGTCAGCACAGTTGCATACCTCACAGGTATCGTACTGATTTTCATCGGTGCATTCGTAGTAAACAAAATCGCAGGCTACAAGGCAAGAAAATCCTTCTTCATCATCGAGCTGCCTGAATACAAAACTCCTTCACTTTGGGGAGCATTCAAATCCATGTGCAGCCGTGGTTGGGCATATATCGTAAAAGCAGCTACAATCATCCTGCTTTGCAACACGGCGGTTCAGGTTATGCAGACCTTCAACTGGCATTTCCGGGTTGCGGAAACAGCGGATTCGTCCATACTCGCATCGATCGCAGGTCCGTTCGCTTACATACTCGTACCTATCGTAGGTGTAATGAGCTGGCAGCTTGCGGCAGCGGCTGTTACCGGCTTTATCGCTAAGGAAAACGTTGTCGGCACACTCGCAGTTTGCTTCGTAGGACTTGAAAACCTCATCGACACGGAAGAGCTTGCAATGATGGAAGGTGCGGGAACAGAGGTTGCAGGAATTATTGCAATCACAAAGGTTGCGGCACTGGCATATCTGATGTTCAACCTTTACACTCCGCCTTGCTTTGCGGCAATCGGTGCTATGAACTCCGAAATGAAGAGCGG
>CAZLTX010000230.1:0-1873 GCA_964562555.1 uncultured Oscillospiraceae bacterium | reverse complement strand
AAGACCACAGTTTCGTTCAAAATTAAGTAGCTTATGTTCATTTATACGGAGGATAATTTTGTGAAAAAGGTATTAAGCATTTTTTTAACATTATGTGTAGCTGTATGCTTTTCTTTGGGAACGATCACATCGGCGTATGCCGCAGGAACCACAGGGAGCAATTCGGCATATAAAGTGAAGGCAGACGTAGAAACGGTAAAAATAGACAAAAGCACGATAAAGGCATCCTGCAGCAGTATTCGTAAGATGACTCCTGCGGCAGCCACCAACCGTTGGGCGGCTACGATATGTTCATACATTTTTTCCGAAACCTCGGATACATTCAGTATTCTTGATGTGACAGGCGACAAGATTTATCTCGATACATATAATGCAAGCAGCTATGAGCTTATCGCTCAAAAACAGATTCCTTTTGAGCTGGAAAGCTTCGGCGGCTTTTATTCCGGGGAAACATATAATTATATCGTATTTGGACAGACGAATAACGAGGAAAGCAATTACAAAGAAGTAATAAGGGTCGTAAAGTACGACAAAAGCTTCAACAGAATTTCAGCGGCAGCGGTAAAAAATTGTTATACGATAGAGCCGTTCTGCTATTCCGGTACGAGGATGGAAGAAGCCAACGGGCAGCTGGTGCTTCATACATCACGTTTGCGTTATGCGTCTGCCGATGGTCGGAATCATCAATCACAGCTAACCGTAGTGATCAACACCGATACCATGAGCGTTGTCAATGATCTGTCAAAATTTCAAGCTAACCATGTCAGCCATTCCTTTAATCAATTTGTAAGGTTTGACGGTGATACTCATGTGCTTGTAGATCATGGAGATGCCTATCCGAGAAGCATTGTGCTGAACAAGTATAACGGCAGCAAATATACGGAAACTGAGCTTTTCACAATTCCGGGAAATGTAGGTGCCAACTGCACAGGCGTAACGGTGGGAGGCTTTGAAGTATCCGAGAACAATTATCTTGTTGCGATAAATACGATAGATCACAGCAAGGTAAGCAGCTATACGAGCTACACGATGCAGGGTTTAGGTCTGGACGAGCGAGATGTCGTTTTGCTTGTGAGTGAAAAAAGCAATACAAGTGCTGCGGGAGTCAGAAAGCTACGCTTTACGGATTATACAGGCAAGGACAAGCTTGCCGGGACGCCATTTTTGGTAAAGGTATCAGATGACCGCTTCGCACTTTTATGGACTGAATACAGCTATGACGATGAAGAAGAAACTTCATATAACGGAGTTAAGTACATATTTGTTGACGGAAACGGAAATCCTTTATCGAATGTGATGTACGACAAGAGTGCATATTTGCCGTTAAACTCTCAGCCTATGGTTAAAAACGGGAAAATAGCTTGGTATGTAGGCAAGTCTAATGGAAAAAGAACTATATATGCCATAGACGCAGAAGCCGAGTTGACAACGGGCGGCAGCAACGATATTATCGTCGGCGGTGTTAAAGACGGCGGCAGATATAAGAAGCCGACAGCTGTTTCGATTTCATCTGCAAGTGGGATAAAGTCAGCTGTTTACCAAAAGAATCTCGGAGAATATAAAAGCTTTGACAGCACGAAAAAAATTAAACTCAACGGAGCATATACAATAAAGCTTACGAACGCAAACGATGATGTAAAAACCGTAAAATTTACGATAAATGATACCCAAAAACCGACTGTTACAGGAGTCAAAAACAGAAAATCATATTCGTCCGCAAGGACTATAAAGTTCAAGGACAACTGTGGAATTTCCAAGGCAACGCTGAACGGAAGGAAAATCAAAAGCGGCAAGACGGTTTCCGCAAAGGGCTCATATAAGCTTGTTGTGACAGATGTCAACGGCTTAAAAACCACAGTTTCATTCAAAATTA
>CAZLTX010000229.1:0-1900 GCA_964562555.1 uncultured Oscillospiraceae bacterium | reverse complement strand
AACATATTACAAAAATAAGTCAGGTCACCCCCGAGGTGACCTTGTTTTTACGCTCGCTCGGATTTTCCAACTATTATATAATCAGAATTTTCGATTTGGTGGGCGAGTCGGCGATTTCGCTGACTGAGGACAATCCGTACTGGCTTTTGGACGAGTTTCCGAGGCTGGGCTTTGCCAAAACAGATGAGGTGGCACGAAAGCTCGGAGTTGAGGCGGACAACAGATATCGCATAGAGGCGGCAATCGCATTGTGCATGCGGTATTACACGGGCGAGGGACATTCATATGCACCGTATAAGGAGCTGTGCGAAAAAGCGGCGAGCCTGCTCGAGATAGGCGGCGAGCGGATAGAAGATGTGCTTGAGGAAATGGTTTTCGACGGCAGACTTCAGCTTGCAGATGTGGGCGGCATGCGTGCGGTGTATTTTTACGGCTACTACAAGGCGGAATGCGGTGTGGCGGGGAAACTCGCTCAGTTAGAAAATCCCGCAGGCGGACTGAAAGCGGTCGGCGGCGACATGGAGGCACTTTTGGCAAAGGCCGAACGAGATGCGGGACTGTCGCTTGCGGACGAGCAGAAATCGGCGGTAAGAAACGCACTCCTTAGCGGTGTTTCAATCGTTACGGGCGGCCCCGGCACAGGCAAGACGACGATTATAAAGGCGTTGCTTGCAATCGTTGAGGGCAGCGGAATGAAAGCTGCGGTTGCGGCTCCCACGGGCAGGGCGGCAAAGCGTGTCATGGAGGCAAGCGGTCATTTTGCCTGTACGGTGCACAGGCTGCTTGAGTATTTTTACAACGAGGAAAGCAATTACATGGCATTTGCACGCAATCGGGAAAGGCCGTTGGAGCAGGACGTTATAATCATAGACGAGGCATCAATGCTGGATCTGCTGCTGACCGAGGCACTGTGCGAGGCGATAAAGCCGGGTACAAGATTGATTTTTGTCGGTGACTCGGATCAGCTTCCGTCGGTAGGTGCCGGAAACGTGTTGGCGGATTTGATTGCGAGCGAGTATTTTTTCACGGCTCGACTGACGGAAATTCACAGGCAGAGTGCACAGAGCAGTATCGTACTCAACGCTCACCGCATAAATTCTGGAGAATATCCGAGCTTTGCCGAGGATTTCAGCCTGCTCAGGGCGAGCAAGCAGCAGGATATATCGGACAAGCTGATTGCACTTGCGAGCAGCTTTCAGCCCGAAAGCGTGCAGGTTTTGACACCGGTGAAAAAGGGAATCATAGGAGCGGCAAGTCTGAACGAAAGGCTTCAGGCCGCTTTCAATCCGCCGTCCGAGGACAAGGCCGAGCTGAAGTTCGGCAGCACGATATTTCGTGTAGGCGACAGGGTCATGCAGACGAAGAACGATTATCGCATAGAATATAGAAACGGAGCTGCGGAAAACGAGGCTGCGGCGGTAACTGCTGCGACTGCGAATGCTGCGGTTACGGCTGAAGAGGCTGCGACTGACGGTAAAAAATCACTCGGCGAAATGTACCGCACTCCAGACGGAAAGCCCGACGGCAAGGGTGTCTTTAACGGTGAGATAGGAATTGTGGCTGCCATAGATGCTGAGATGAAAAGCGTAAGCGTCGTCTACGACGGCTTCCGCTGGGTGGAATATCAGTACATTCAGCTCGATGAGATAGAGCTTGCCTATGCGATAACCGTGCACAAAAGTCAAGGCAGCGAGTTCAAGACGGTGATAATGCCGATGAGCTGGTTTCCGCCCGTGCTGGCGACCCGCAGTCTTGTGTACACCGCAGTAACGCGTGCCAAGGAGCAGGTTGTGATAGTAGGCGATCCGGCATACATGAACGCCATGGTGGACAACAACCAAAGCGGAAACAGAAACTCGGGGCTTGCGGACAGGCTCACGAGCATGTATATGGGCATGGC
>CAZLTX010000228.1:0-1920 GCA_964562555.1 uncultured Oscillospiraceae bacterium | reverse complement strand
TGCACAAGTAAGCTGCATAAATAATCCGCAAAAAACATATTATAGCTCTTGACAAAATCCGAAATTGGACTTATACTCTACCATAGTCCGATTTGGGATTTTATTTTTTTGACCGTTTTCGGTGGTGAAAATCAAATCTCCGATCTAAACACGCAAAAGGAGGTAAATTTTAAGCATGGATACAAAAGCTAAATCGGTAAACATGGCTTTCTCACAGCTTGCGAAGCGTGAGGACGATCTCTATCATCGCTACGCTGTATTCTGCGGGCTTTCCGACCCTGCCGTATGGGTGCTTTACGCACTGTACGCCGACGGCGACGAAATTTACACGCAGAACGACCTTGTTTCGATGTGGTTCTATCCTAAGCAGACCATCAACTATGCGGTGAGCTGCCTCATCAAGCAGGGATTTGTCAGCCTTTCTCAGCTTTCGGGCTCACGGAACAGCAAGGCAATCAGCTTGACTGAAGAGGGCCGCCGTTTATGCGAGGAAAAAATCCGTCCTCTCATTTTGGCAGAGGAACGTTCACTCACCCGACTCGGTGAGGACGGACAGCAGCTTCTGCTCAAGCTGACCGAGCAGCAATGCACATATTTTGAAGAAGAAATTCTAAAGCTTACAGGGGGTAAATAAAAAATGAAAACGCTTTTGCCGTTTCTCAAGCCTTATCGCAGCAAATGTGCTGTCATCATGCTGATAGTTCTTGCTGATGTGGGCGGCTCGCTTCTCGTGCCTACCATTACCGCAAGCATGATTAACATGGCAGTCGGCGGCGATTCGCTTGACAAAATTATCAGGCTCGGCATACTTATGCTCGCAATCGCAGTGGTGTCGGGCGGATTAACACTGGTCGGAAGCTGGTTCAGTGCCAATGTTTCCGCCAATTTCGGCCGTGACATTCGTAATGCGGTCTATGACAAATCACTGCTCTTTTCATCATCGGATTTTGAGCGTTTCGGTACGGCATCAATGATTACCCGTACATTAAATGATGTGAACATAATCCAGCAGGCATTCGTCTTTTTCATTCAGATGATTTTGCCTGTACCGGTCATGTGCGGTCTGGGAATCGTATTTTCATTCCGCATCAATCGTGACATGGGCTTTCTCATTCTCGGCTGCACCTTATTCGTGCTGCTTTTCGCTTTGCTCATTATACGCAAGGCAGCTCCTATTTTCGAGGCACTGCAAAAATTTCTTGACCGTATGAATGTGGTTCTGCGTGAAAACCTCACCGGTGTCCGTGTAATTCGTGCGTTCAACAAGGAGCAGCACGAAACAAAGCGTATGAAGAAGTCTTTCCTCGACTTCGCAGAAACATCAATCTCAGCGAATTATCTGTTCGCAGGGCTTGACTGCCTTGCGACCGTCGTTATAAATCTGTGCATAGTTGCCATCTATTATCTTGGCGGCAATGCTGTCGGTGCGGACCGCATGGAAATCGGCGATATAACTGCGGTTACGGAATATGCCATATGGATTCTGTTCTATGTTATGATGGCACAGATTACGATTCTGATGTTGCCTCGTGCTCTTACATGTATGCGTCGTATTTCTGCGGTGCTGACGCTTGAGCCTGAGATTGCGGACGGCTGCGAAAGTCTTCCGACAGCGGAAGAAAGAGCCAAGTCTGATGAAATCCTGCGTTTCAGCGACGTTTCTTTCCGTTTTGAAGATGCGGACGAGGAAACTCTTGCAAAGCTGTCGTTCTCATGCCGCCGCGGTCAGACTACAGCTATCATCGGCGGTACAGGCAGCGGCAAGTCCACAATCACTAAGCTGCTGCTTCGCTATCACGATGTCACCGACGGCAGTATCACGCTGCACGGTCGGGACATTCGCAGTATTTCGCAGGAAGCACTGCGTGCTGCGGTTTCGTATGTGCCGCAGAAGGCTTGGCTGTTTTCGGGCACGATTGC
>CAZLTX010000227.1:0-1924 GCA_964562555.1 uncultured Oscillospiraceae bacterium | reverse complement strand
GGGCACGCCGCCTTTTTCTCCGAAGAGAAGGCTTCGCACTGCATATGCAACGCCCTCTTCATCTGCTGTCAAGGTTTGAATATCCGCAATTGCCTTGACATCTTCCGTGGCGTTTCCCATGGCTACTCCGATGCCTGCCTCCTGTAGCATGTGGCTGTCGTTCGGACTGTCCCCGAATGCCATAACGCTGCTCATATCGACACCGTAAAGCCTGCATACCTCTTCGAGTGCCGTTGCCTTGCTCGTGGTCTGCCCTCCGATTTCGAGATTGTGTGCGAACGAAGAAGTAACTGTAATCCCTTGCACACCGCTCAGCCTTTCGAACATTGCGTCCTTTTCGTCGAAAAATTCAAAATGAATATTTATATTCTCTATCTTTTCCCTATGCTCAAGTAAAAAGTCATATATGCCGTCCACCGGAGTCCGAGTTCTGAGCACATATTTCGGGCTCATGTATGTGGAGCCGTTTTCCGCCAAATCGTCGTACACCTTGCGGTCTATATATGCCCTGCCGAGCGTAAATACCTCCACGGGATAAGGTGCCGCACTCAAAATCTCGTGTACCTGCCTTATCGCAGCCTCCTTAGCATAGTTCGAATAGATGAACTCTCCTGTCTTTGCATCTGTTATATGTGCTCCGTTCGAGGTTATGATATGCCGCAAACCTTTGATTTCGTGTATTTTTTCGGGAAGTGCACTGAACACCCTGCCGGTAGCTATCACCACATCTATTCCCCTCGCAATCGCCTCCTCGAGGGTTTCCTTGGTTCTTCGGCTCAGTCCCTCCCTTGTAAGTGTGGTACCGTCGAGATCCAAAGCTATGAGCTTGATCTGCTCGAGTTTTTCTGCGAGCTCGGGCGTTATTCTTTCTTTTTCGGATAAATTCATGGCTAAACCCTCAGCTTTCTTTTTCTGCTAATACTTATATTCTACAATAAATCCTTACTACTTGCAAATTGTTTAAATTGTGCTAAAATATACATTGTACTATTTTGGAATACTAAAACTTATGATATATTGAAAAATTGAATCTTCTTCGAACTATGGAGGTATGAAGTACTTATGAAAATCGCAATTGTCGGTGCCGGAAAGCTCGGCATGAGGGTAACAAACGCTCTGGCGGGCGGTGATTATTCCATTACAATTATCGATAAAAACGAGGCTCTCATCAACCGCATTTCGCAGCAGTATGATGTAATGACCGTGGTTGGCAACGCCAAGCAGACGAGCCTGCTGAAGAAAAATGCCATCGGTACATTCGATTTTCTCATTGCATGTACGGACAGCGACGAAAAAAACATGATTATAGCCGCTTTTGCGAAAAAGCTCGGTTGCTCCAAGGTTATAGCCCGTGTTCGTGACCCCGAGCATATGAATCAGATGGATTTTATCAAGGAAACGCTCAACATCGACCACATAGTCAACCCGGACATGTCCATAACCAATGAAATTTACAAATATCTCGTCGAAAAGTACACGCTTACAAACGGCATATTTACCAGCGGCAAGGTCGCAATGGTTCAGTTCAATGTCAGAAGAATGAGCCGCCTTATCGGTCTGACCATGCGTGATATTCCGAATCTCCTTCCGAACATGCTGATTGTCGCTATTTCCCGAAACGGCAAAATTATTATACCTCACGGCGATACTGCTGTCGAGGATCACGATACCGTCTATCTCATAGGCGAAAAAAACGACATCTCCGAGCTGCACAGACGTGTATATGAACGAGGAAAATACACCAACCTCCAAAAGGTTATGATCGCAGGCGGCGGCAAAACCGGTTTTTATCTTGCCGGCAGGCTTTCCGAATTCGGTATAGCCGTAAAGATGATCGAAAAGGACAAGGAACGCTGCTACTACCTCTCGACACACTTGGACGATGTAATGGTTCTGCACGGCGATGCCACAGACAAGTCGCTGC
>CAZLTX010000226.1:0-1932 GCA_964562555.1 uncultured Oscillospiraceae bacterium | reverse complement strand
GTTTTGTTGTCCTTATGCGAAAAGCAGGTGAAAAATCCGCAAAATCATTTACAAAACGGCTCGAATATGGTAAATTAATATGATAGGATTGCTATGGTTATGTGCAGGCGGCAGCTCGTCGGCAGATGACTGAGGCAGCAGTAATAAGCTTAGAAAGACGATTGACGGAGAACATATACGAAAATGAAAAAGGCGGCAATTTACATCATACGCTTTTGTTTGAGTGTCATATATGCGGTGCTTAAGCTCTTTCCGGTGCAGCATGGCAAAATCCTGTTTCTGAGCAGGCAGTCGAACAGCCTGACGACAGATTTTCGTTTGGTGCAGGAGGAGCTGAAACGGCGGAAGCCCGACATAAAAATCATATGCATATGCCACAGACTTGAGGGTGCGGGCAGCGGAGGCATTAAAGGACTTCTCGCCTTTGCGGTTTCAACTCTTCGCAGCATGTATCATATGGCGACCTCGTCGGTCTGCGTACTCGATGCGTATTGGCCTGCGGTTTCTATACTGAAACACAAAAAAAGCCTAACCGTAATTCAGATGTGGCATGCACTCGGCAAGATAAAGCAGTCGGGCTATCAGACGCTCGGCAAGGAATCGGGCAGAGGAGAACAGACTGCACGTCTTATGAAAATGCATGAAGGCTACGATTATATAATAGCGGGCGGCAAGGCTTGGAATCCGTTTTACTGCCAATCCTTCGGCACCACGGAGGATAAGCTGGTAAACTGCGGACTTCCGAGAATAGATTATCTGCTTGAAACAGCCGAAGCGAACAGAAAAGCGGTGCTTGAAAAATATCCGCAGTTCGCCGAAAAAACGGTGGTTTTGTATGCCCCTACCTTCCGCAGAAACATAGAGCTCAGATGGCAGGGCTTGGCGAAGATAGCCGGAGATAACAGCGATTTCATACTCGTTATCAAGGGACACCCGAATCAAAAGATAAGCCTTGAAGATTTGGCTGAGGAGGAAAGAAAGGGAGTATATACCTGCCCCGAATTTTCATCGGCAGAGATATTGGCTGCATGTGACTGCCTCGTAACGGATTACTCGGCAATCGCCATAGAGGGTGCGGTTCTGAACAAGCCGACATATTACTTCGTCTACGATTATGAGGAATACCGTGAAAAAAACGGCATGAACATAGACCTTTTCGAAACCATGCCGGGCTGCGTATTCAGAGATGCCGATGAGCTTACGGCAAAGCTAAGAGAGGGAAAATACAATCAAGAAGCCTTGGACAGCTATCGCAGACGCTATCTTCCGGAAAAGCTCGGCACATCGACCGAGCAGCTTGCGGCTTTGATACTCAAAAAGCTTTGATACAGCAATGATGATATAAATACGAAAAGAGGACAAAAATGGACTTTTTTAAACTCGCAAGATGGGCAATCAAAAAAATGAAGCTGGTGCTTTTGTATTTCAGAAGAATACTTTTCGCAAAGAATCATTTCAAATGTCCGTTTTACAAAAAAATAAGGGCAAATCTCTGCGGCGGTTTTCTTGCCGACCAGTGGATGCTCTACGATTTTGACCACAACGACAAGGGAGAATACCTTTCGGAGTTCGACTGGTACCGTTCCAGATATATCAACGAGCCCTTCGATTTCGTGTGCAACAACAAGATAGCCTCGGCGGAGATACTCAAGCAGTATGTGCGTGTGCCGGAAAGCTATATGATAAAAAACAGAGGACATCTTTCGAGCTTTGAAAGCGTGGCAATGGAGTACGAGGACGCACTCACGCTGCTTAAGGAGAAAGGAAGCTACTTCTTCAAGCCTTACGGCAAGGGCAAGGGTACCGGCGTTGTAATCATGACATATGATTATGAGAACGATACGCCGTGCATAGACCTTAAGCCGATAAGCAAGGAGGATTTTATCAGCTATCTGAAAAAGCACGATGACTGGTTCCTCAGCGAGGCTATGA
>CAZLTX010000225.1:0-1936 GCA_964562555.1 uncultured Oscillospiraceae bacterium | reverse complement strand
GCTGCTCGAAATAACCAAGCGGCAGCTCTGGAACAAGATAGCCGAGTACAAAATCCGGCATTGACTGCCGCACTCGCCTTGTATGCTTGCAGCACAGCCTTCGGCTGAGCTGCTCTGCCGCCGTACTGACCGAGCCGAATCGGCAGCGAGAGCGGCACGGCTTGTGAAATTTTTTTCATTCCAAGCAGTGAAAAAAATTTCACTAACGATGAAGAAAAATTCACGCTTTTTCGACATATTTCGCCGAAAATCGCTTAACTTGAACGTTTGATGATGTGGCATGATTTTTGCTTTATTAATCTTGTCACTGACAAAGAAAGGAGAGAACTTTGGGTTCGAAAAAGAAAAGAAAGCCGCCTCTTTGGCTTTCCCTGGTTCCTTTTGTTAGCCTGATACTTATAATGCTTCCCAGCGTAATCGTACTGGGAGCGGATCCGCAGATACCGCTTATAATATGTACGGGAATTACGGCTGTGATAGGCATATTTGCATTGGGCTACTCGTGGAGTGATATAGAAAAGTCGATGGTCGAGGCCAATGCGGCAGCGATGCAGGCAAACTTCATCATCATGCTCGTAGGCTGTCTGATGGGCGTATGGATGTCGGGCGGAGTGGTTCCGGGACTGATATACTATGGACTTCAGCTGTTTACACCGGGTACTTTTTTAGCGACACTTCCGATAATGTGTTCGGTAATATCGATGTCAACGGGGTCGGCATGGACGACCGCAGGCACGATAGGTGTGTCCGCAATGGGAGTCGCAGCGGGCTTGGGAGTTCCTTTCCCCGTAGCTGCGGGAGCTATCATCACGGGAGCACAGTTCGGAGACAAAATTTCACCGCTTTCCGACAGCACTAATCTGGCGGCGGGCGTGACGGGAACCAATCTTTTTGCACACGTAAGGCATATGCTGTGGACAACAATACCGAGCTTTACGATTTCGGTAGCACTGTTCGCAATCATAGGTGTAGGATACAGCGGAAACGAGGTTGACGACACACAGATAAAGCTGATATGCGATACACTCAGTGCCAATTTCGAAATATCACCTTGGATATTGCTGGCACCGCTTTCGATAATACTGATCATGTTCATGAGAATCCCTGCCGTTCCGGGCATGGCACTCGGAACAATAGTAGGTATTATTTTCGCACTTGTACAGGGAAATGACCTTGGCAGTATTATGCAGCAGATGCTCTACGGCTTTGAAATCACCTCCGGCAGCGATACGGTAGACCGACTTCTTAACAGAGGCGGCATGCAGACTATGATGTATACCATATCACTGGTAATATGTGCACTTGCCTTCGGCGGTGCTGTCAAATGCATCGGCTGTCTTGATGTTTTGGTCGAGGCAATTCTGACAAGCTGCAGGAGCCGTGCCTCCATTATGATAGCAAACATTCTGACCTGCATTGTGGTGAATTTTCTCGCCGCAGACCAGTATATGTCTATCGTAATACCGGGGCAGATGTTCAAGGACACATACAGAAAGCTCAATCTCGCACCGAAAAATCTTTCACGTGTGTTGGAGGATGCGGGGACATTGACTTCGGGAATCGTTCCGTGGTCAACCTGCGGTGCGTTATACTACTCCGTTCTCGGTGTCAGTGCATTCGTATATTTTCCGTTCTGCTTTATGTCGTTTATAAATCCTATACTATCAGCAATCTATGCGGTAACGGGATTTAAGCTGGAGCCGCTTGACCCGTCTAAGCCTGTAAGAGACAGATTGGACGAGCTCGAAGAGCTTTAGCGTGTGATGCGACAGAGAAAACGAACGGGAGCTGTGCGAAAAATAATTTTCATATTTCCACTGACAGATTAACAGGAGGACATCTAAAATGGAAGAAATCAAAACTAAAGCAGCTCGTCTGCCAAATAAGATCGAAGCTCTTATTCCAATCGTTGTACTGCTTGCAATCATGATTTCCA
>CAZLTX010000224.1:0-1977 GCA_964562555.1 uncultured Oscillospiraceae bacterium | reverse complement strand
GCACTTGCGAGAGGCTTTACCGATTTTTTGCTTGTCGGGGTCGTGGGACAGCGGCTCGACCATACGCTCGGAAACCTTTCCGTTTTGCTGATGCTCGACAAAGCGGGTGCGGCGGGAAAGATCATCGACGATTATTCAGAGATGCTGCTTGTTTCGGAAAGCACCGCATATGTGGACGACAGCTTTTCGTATTTTTCGGTTTTGAGTGTGGGCGGAGAGGCAGACGGCATAAGTGAAAAAAATGCGAAATATACGCTGGAAAATGCGAGAATTTCAAGCGAATATCAGTACGGCATAAGCAACGAGGTTTTGCCCGGAAAAACAGCGGAGATAAGCGTGACAAGCGGCAGACTTTTGCTGATAAAGGTATTTTAGTAAATCGCAAAGGTCGGAAACGGAGAAAACAGAAACGGAGAGTAGTGACGAGATGAAAATAGAAAAAGGCATGATAACGGAGCTTTTGATCGAGGATATGAGCAGCGAGGGACAGGGCATAGGTAAGATTTACGACGATGAAAACGGACGAGGCTTTCCTGTTTTCGTAAAAAATACGGTGGTCGGTGACCGTGTCAGGGCAGAGCTTACAAAGGTAAAGAAAAATTACGCTTTTGGGTGTGTGACGGAAACCGTGGCAGAGTCACCCGACAGAATCGAGGCGTTTTGCCCGTATAACGGGATATGCGGAGGCTGTGCATACGGAACACTCAGCTATGAGGCTCAGCTTGCCCTCAAAGAAAAGCAGGTTTCGGAAAAGCTCACAAGGCTTGGCGGGCTAGAAAATCCCGTGATAATGCCTATAATAGGCATGGACTCCGAGCCGTTCAGATATCGCAGCAAGGCTAGTATGCCGGTAAGCACGGGCGGACTGATTACGGAAAAGGGCGGAATCGTCAAGCCGGTGCATGAGCCGAGAATCGGCTTTTATAAACCGAAAAGCCATGAGCTTGTGGACTGCGAGGACTGCTGCCTGCAGTCGGAACCTGCTATGGCGGCGGCACGGGCTTTGAGGCAGTTTATGCAGGAGGATCACATTACCTCGTATGACCCGCGCTGGGAAAAGGGCTTGATGAGACATTTGATAGTGCGAACCGCTGCCGGTACGGGTGAGGTTATGGTCGTGCTGGTTATAAACGGCAAGGCAATTCCGAACGCACAGAAGCTGGTTGAGATGCTTGACGAGGCTATCTACAATGTTCCCGTTTACGAGGACGGCCCGCTTGCGGGTGTTGAGTTTAATCTTGAAAGCGTCGTTGTGAATATAAATAAGTCCAAGACCCTCGACGGTCAGATTATGGGCGAGGAATGTATAACCATAGCCGGAAAACCGACGATTACCGAGGAGGTAGGCGGACTTTCGTTCGAGATTTCACCGCTGTCGTTTTATCAGGTGAACCGTGAGCAGATGGTAAGGCTGTATGACAAAGCACTTGAGTATGCGGATTTGAAAGGCAGCGAAACAGTGCTTGACCTTTACTGCGGCGTAGGCACGATTGGACTCTTTGCTGCGGCGGAGATGAACCGCAGGGCGGCAGAGTCGGGCAGCGATAAGCAGGGCAGAGTTATCGGCATCGAGAGCGTAAAGGGTGCCGTGCTCGATGCAAACCGAAATGCCACGATAAACGGCATAGTAAATGTCAGATACGTATGCGGCAAGGCAGAGGAGGAGCTGCCGAGGATGGTAAGAAGCAAGGCTCAGGAGGAAAAAGCGGCAAAGGAGGCAGCGAAGAAATTCGGAGAGGCAGCAGGAAAACATGAAATCCTAAAAGACGAGGAACTCAGAATAGAGCACGCAGATGTAGCTGTACTCGATCCGCCTCGGGCAGGCTGCGAGCAGCCGTTACTGGAGGCAGTTGTCAAGGCTGCTCCCGACCGCATAGTATATGTTTCCTGCGACCCTGCGACCCTGGCACGCGACATCAAATGGCTGAGCGAAAACGGCTATGCCTTCGTCGAAGCCACACCGTGCGACATGTTCCC
>CAZLTX010000223.1:0-2013 GCA_964562555.1 uncultured Oscillospiraceae bacterium | reverse complement strand
CCTTCACCGTCAAATCGCCCTTGTCGTCGGGAAGTGTGAGCACCTCGCCGTTCTGATCGAGGGTCAAAAGCTTAACTCTGTCACCTACAGCAAGCGTATCTATATCTATCGGATTGTCGTTTGTCTGCCTTTCGATATTGCCTCGGTAACGGTTTTCGCTTTCCTTGAGCCTTCGCTTGCTCTTTTCCAGCCCCTTGTTTCGCTCTCCGAGGCTTTGGAGCTTCGTCAGCTCACGCAGCTCCTTCTGAACCTCGTCGGCTGTTTCACGTGCCTCCTTGATAATCGCTCTGGCTTCCTCCTTGGCATCTTTGATGACCTTGCTTTCACGCTTCTCAAGCTCACGCTGTCTTTCCTCAAGCTCCTGCATTCGTCGTTTCATCTCAGCCGCCGTTCTGACAGCCTCGTCACGTTCCTCCTGTGCCTTTCGCTTATCGTCCTCGATTGCGGTGAGCACATCTTCGAATGCCATATCGCCTTTTTCTATAAGCTCGCCCGCTCTGTCTATAATCTTCGGCGAAAGCCCCAGTTTCCTTGAAATTTCAAATGCATTGGACTTTCCCGGTACACCTGTCAGCAATCTGTAAGTCGGGCTGAGTGTGTCAACATTGAACTCCATCGACGCATTCTCCACACCGTCGGTGGAAAGTGCGTATTTCTTGAGCTCGTTATAGTGTGTCGTTGCTATGGTATGAGCTCCTTGTGCATAAAGCCTTTCGAGAATGGCAATCGCAAGTGCCGCACCCTCTGTCGGATCCGTACCCGCACCAAGCTCGTCCAGCAGCACCAAGCTGCCGCCTTTGGCTCTTTCGACCAAATACACGGTATTCTTCATATGCGAAGAAAATGTACTCAGGCTCTGCTCTATGCTCTGCTCGTCACCTATGTCCGCAAAGATGTTTCCGTAAATCGGGAGGCTGCTCGTTCCCGCTGCGGGAATGTGCAGCCCGCTCTGTGCCATCATCGCCAAAAGTCCGACAGTCTTTAGAGTGACGGTCTTTCCGCCCGTATTCGGTCCTGTGATGACGAGCGTGTTGTAATCATGTCCGAGCGAAACATTGATAGGTACAACCTTCTTCGAGTCTATCAGCGGGTGTCTTGCAAGCTTCAGGTCAAGGAAGCCCTCTTCGTTTATCATAGGCTCTTCGCCCTGCATTTTGCAAGACAGCTTACCCTTGGCAAAGATAAAGTCAAGCTCTATCAGTATTTTCTGATTATTTATCAGCTCGTGGAAATGCTCCGCTACAGCTGACGAAAGCTCTGCCAATATTCTTTCTATCTCCGCTTTTTCTTTAAGCTCCAGCTCTCTTAACTCATTGTTGAGATCCACTATTACCTGCGGCTCGATGAAAAGCGTCGCACCGCTTGAGGACTGGTCATGCACGATTCCCGGCATCTTGGCTCTGTGCTCCGCTTTTACCGGTACGACATACCTGCCGTCTCGCATCGTAACAATTGCGTCCTGTAATAATGTCTTGTTGTCCGAGGAATTAAGAATACGGTTTATCCTGTTTCTTATAGCCTCGTTCTGTCTGCCTATGCTCCGTCGTATATCTCTCAGCTCGGGCGATGCACTGTCCGCCATCTCGTCCTCAGACAAAATGCAGCGGTCAATACGGTCGGCAAGCTTTGGGAAGCTTGCCAAGACCTCTGCCATTCCCATGATGATGGGAAGTCTTTCGAGGTCGTTTTTCAGAAACGACACCACGTTGGCAGCGACCTTCATATTGTACAACACCTGCAAAAGCTGCCGCATGGTAAGGCTTCCGCCCTTGCGTGCAAAATGCAGTGCCTCCGCTATGTCATAGATTTCACCTATAGGCAGCATACCTTTTTTGATGATGACCGTTACCGCCTCACTCGTTTCACTTAATCCCTCACGGATACGGTGTATCTCGGTTTCGGGCAGGAGTGCTGCGGCTCTCTCCTTCGCCATGGGTGACGCTGCCTGAGCCTTGAGCAGTTCTATGATTTTATTGTATTCTAAAACCTTTAGTCCTTTTTTGTTCATGTATT
>CAZLTX010000222.1:0-2034 GCA_964562555.1 uncultured Oscillospiraceae bacterium | reverse complement strand
TTTATTGTCGGAACTCCCAAAATCGGGTGTTCTCTGCTTTCGAGCACCGGTACATATTCGTCACATATACGGTTGATGAAACGGCTTGCCATCTGTATAGCATTGATTCCGTTCTTGTAATCTCCGCCGTGTACCTTTTTGCCCTCGATTCTAACTTCTATCCATTCGAGTCCCTTGTTTCCGAGGTCTATTTCCATTTCACTCGGCTCGCCTACGATTGCCGCATCGGTGTACGGACCGTGCTTTATCAGGTATTTTACACCCTTGCCCTGTTCCTCTTCATCTGCCACACCTGTGAAATACAGGTCGCCGTCAAGCTCGATTCCCGCATTCTTGAGTGCGGTCATTGCAGCCATCATAGCGGCAAGCGGGCCTTTCATATCGCAGGCACCTCTGCCGAATACCCAGCCGTTTTCAATACGACCCGAAAATGCATCTTCGAAATCGTATGCAGGTACAGTGTCCATGTGTCCCGAAAGCATAAGCGAACGAGCCTTGTCCGGATTTTTACCCGGCAGCTTTGCCACTACATTATAGCGGCCTTCGCCTATCTCGATTGCCTCGCTCTCGATTCCCTGTGCCTTAAAATAGTCGTCGATGTAATGTGCGATTTCACGCTCCTGCTGTTCCATAAACGAATAGCTCTGAATTTTAATCATGTCAGAGGTCAATTTCGCAACATCGATTTTTTCAAGCTCCTCAAGCAGTCTTTTTTTCGTGTCCATTTTAGTTTCCTTTCATAATTCTATCATTTAGAAATATTTTATACCGTATCATTTAACACACTTACTCCACAAGCACTGCCTCTCCGTAAAGGTAGTCCGCATAAATCTCCGCACCGAGAATGAAGCTTTCTTCGGTTATCAGCTCGTTTTCCATGTGGGCACAATCGAGATCCCCCGGGAAAATCGGTCCCCAACATACGAAGTTCGGAAGAGCTTTGGCATAGCTGCAGCCCGGTCCCGAAAGGAACTCGTTCTTCCTGCCGTAAGACTCGTACACCGCCTCCATACGTTTAAGCCAAGGGTGATTGCTGTCCATATATATCGGAGAAAGGCTTTCCGCAATCTTGATATCGTAGTGATATTTTTCCTTGTGTTCCTCAAAAGCAGCTATGATATTCGCATTAGGAATATCGAAGGCCTGTCTGATGTTGAAATTTATGTTCACATTTCTTCCGTCCTGTTTCAAAACCGTAGGCACGATCGTAGTCGGAAGCACCGCCTCCGGCGGTATGTTGATTTTTTCTCTTTTGAGCTTCAGCAGCGAAGCATATTCCTGCGGAGGGAAGAAGTCGCAAATGAAGTCTGCGAAATCCAAGCCCTTACCCTTTAAGCTCTCCGCCAGCTTAATCATGGCATTGTCACCCAGCTGCGGCATTGAGCTGTGTGCTGCCTTTCCCGTATATCTGCGAAGCTCTCCGTCATGTCGGAATTCTGCCTCGGACGGTACGCTGTTTGTTGCAGCTCCGCTCTTGAAAGCATCGTATTCGGACGGAAGCTCCTGCTTAAACTCCAAAACCACGTCCATAAAGCCGTTCTCTGCATTGTAAATCGGGAAGTTTCCGTCAGGCGAGTAGCCGTAATTCGGAGCTTCGAATTCCTGCTTGTAGTGCTCCATGTCTGTCCAGTTGTTTTCCTCGCTGGTTCCGACTATGAGCTGTATTCTCTTTTGGAATTCCGGAACCGCCTCCATAAGAAAACGCATAGCATAGAGGCTTATTATTACCGCACCCTTGTCGTCCACAACTCCGCGTCCGTAAAGCTTTCCGTCTGCCTCCGTCAGCGTATACGGCTCATATATCCACGCACTGCGGTTTCCTATATCCACCACATCGACATGTGCCAAAATTCCTACCGCAATATCCCCCTTGCCGATTTCGATAACCGCAACATCGCCGTGCTTGCCGATCGTTGCTCTCATTCCGAAGGAATCGGCTAAATCCGCAACATATTTCAATGCCTTTTTGCAGCATTCTCTGTTTGCCGTAACACTTTCAAATTCCATCAGCGTTCTCAGATGTGCATATATTTC
>CAZLTX010000221.1:0-2063 GCA_964562555.1 uncultured Oscillospiraceae bacterium | reverse complement strand
CCATGCAGATAGCGGTAAGCAGGCCATACCTTTTTTGAAGACCATTTTCCATATTTAATTTCTCCTTACCTTTTGTTTTGCCTTTAGGGCTTTTTCTGCCAATAAATTCTGAAAATTATCAAAATGCACAAATTTTCTTATTAAAATTTGATACTATGCACATTTTGGGAATGACATGCAACAATTTTACCATATTGGTATACAAAAGACAAGCGTTTTGACAAAAATTAAATAATAATGTCAACAAAATGCTGAAACCGCTCGAAAAAACACGTAAAATGTCCTGAACATCAAGTATTTTCGGGGCAGCGGCACAGCCTTTTTGAAAAAAATTTTGAAATCGGTGAGATTATATGCTATACTATGATTGGATTTGTATATGAAAATTTAAGCAGAAGAAAGTATAAAGCTACAGGAGGGTATGGAGAATGAGATATCGCAAATTGCTTGTGCTTTGCATCGCATTTGCCTTGGCGGTGAGTATGCTGCCGGCGGAGGCGTTTGCCGAAACGAGTGAGCCGGAGGTAATTTTTCCGACGCAGGAAGAAATAGTGGAATACGCACAAAATCATAAGACGGGTGATACATACTTCGACATTGAGGGGAACATGCTGAAGGACTACAGTATCGCCTATGAACAAAAGCCAAAGACTGCGAAGCCTTACGAGGCAGGGGAGCTTGCACTTGACGAGCAGGTTGCGGCACTTAATACTGTAAGACTTATTCGCTTTATAGCAGGGCTTTCGGACAGCGTGTATCTGTTTGATCCGTATGTAAACCGAGCACAGGCGGCAGCACTTGTAAATTACGTGAACGGCAAGGCCTCACACACGCCTACCGTACCGAGCGGTTTGGACAAGGAAACCTCGGCACTCGCACTTTTGGGTGCGGAGAATTCCAATATCGACAGAACCTCGTGGAAGAATAACAGCTTAAAATCTTCTATTTTATATGCGTGGATGTACGACAGCGATACAGCCAACATCAAGACGCTCGGACACCGCAGATGGATACTTAATCCGTCGCTGGTTATGACAGGCTTCGGCTCGGTGACAGGCTCTAAGGGCACGGTGAACACGATGTACATTCGCAACGAGGGTAACACCACGGAAAACATACGAGGCATATGCTGGCCCGCAGCCAATACGCCGACCTCGTTCTTTGACAAGAATTCCGCATGGAGCATTTCCCTGGGCGAAAAATTAGATGCAAGCAGCGTCGTCGTTTCTCTGGTAAGAATAAAGGATTACAAAATTTGGACATTCAGCTCTGCGTCGGCTGACGGTAATTTCTATGTGAACAACCAAAATTACGGGCAGGAGGGCTGCATTATCTTCAAGCCGAAGAACCTCGGAAGCATTTCGGCAGGCGACAGATTTTTGGTTTACATCTTATATAATGATAAAAACATAAGCTATGAGGTGAATTTCTTTGATTTAGAGCATTTTTATTCACCGGCGGCATCTGCAATTACGAGCCTTGCCGTCAATCCGGTAGACAAGCCGAGCATAGAATGGAAGCAGGTCAAGAATGCTGAGGCATACGACCTTTACAGAAAGGCTGACGGCGGCTCATGGAAGCTGCTCGCAGATGATTTGGACGAACCGTATTTTGACGATGCGACGGCGGCAGCAGGAGTTAAGTACTATTATCGGGTTGTCGCAAAACGCACGGTAGGCGGGACGGTTTACGAGAGCGAGCCATCGAAGTCAAAGAGCATAACGATGGCACTCGGCAAGGTTAAGCTTGCGTCGGTGACAGCGGCGGCAAAGGGCAAAAATCAGATAAAATGGAGCAGTGTGAGCAAGGCGAGCGGCTATAAGGTTTACAGGAGAGTCAGCGGCACGCAAAAATGGACACTGCTGAAAACGACAAAATATCTTTCCTATACCGACACGAAAGCCGCACGAGGTGTCAAATACGATTACCGAGTACGTGCATACCGAAGCTGCTACAAAAAGACCGTAAACGGCAGCTACTCCCCGATAAAAAGCGTCAGAAGCAAGTGACAGAAGAAAAACAAAACAAAACCCTTGAAATCGTTAAAATTTCAAGGGTTTTTA
>CAZLTX010000220.1:0-2065 GCA_964562555.1 uncultured Oscillospiraceae bacterium | reverse complement strand
TGCATCGTTTCCATTACTGCCAGTGCCGCCTCGCCGAGTGCATCGTCGTTGCTCGCAACGCAGGCGGCATCTATAGTGATAGGCACCTCAGGCATAGCCGCTTTCACAAGTGCCATATTAGAAATCACGCAGATGTTCGTAACCACGCCGCAGAGCTCCACGCTTTCGTACTCGTCGCCCTTGTCACGCAGGAAATCCGCAAGCTCCATCGAGCCGAAGGTTCCTTTTGAGAAAACCAAATCCTCCTCGGACTTGAGCTCCGCAGCCTTGCCGTAGAGCTGCCAGCCGTCAAAGCCCTTTATGCAATGCTCCACGGGCAGATTGAGTCCCTCCTGTGTGTTGAGATAATTTTTATCGTGCGTGTCCATCGTAAAAATTATCTGTGCCGCCTGCCCCATGCTCCGATACTCTCGTATTTTCGCCGCAAGTGCCGCTTCAATCGCAGCGGCTTGCGGACAGCCGAGCGAGCCTACCACAAAATCGTTCTGATAATCGACAACAATCAAAAGCTTCTTTTTTCCCATTTTTCTGCTCTGCCTTTCTTTTATTTTCTGCTCAATTCGCAAAAATATTTATCAGCCTTCGCTTTCTTCATAAAAGCGAAATACCTGCGTATTATAGTCCGACCCCACATCAAACGCCACATAGCCGCCCTGCGGATTGTAGAAGGTCATTTCATAAACCGCACACGACCAGTGTACACTGCCCTCATAAGGCTTGATTTCTACAAACTCGCTGTCACACCAAATATTCTCGTTCATGCCTCCTACCGTAAAGGCAAGATAGAGCGTGAGCGGCTCGTCCTTTTTGTAGACCTGCGAAACAGACCACGGATCTCCCTTTTTCTCGCCCGGCTGCGGCTTCAAATAACCGTTTCCTACATTTTCGATATCGGGCAGGCATGAATAAACGCTCATTTCTTCTCCCAATATCACAACCTTTATCGCATAGTGCTTTCCGTCCTTTTCGGCGTGGATATAGCCCTCTGCTCCTGTCGCACTGCCCTCTGAGTTCAGGCACCAGCCGTCAAAGGTCGCATTCCAGCCGGTGATTCTTCCGACATCGTAATCCGCATATACCTCAAAGCTCTTATCCACAAGCTCGCCGTCCTCGGTGTACAGCGGTGCACTCTGCGTGCCGTTTTTAGGAGTATAATATGTCGTGACAGCCTCCCGATATATATCCTTGTAAAGCTGCATATATTCTCCCGACGCAATCGGATCCGCTGCCGCTTCGCCAAGCGTTCCGACAGGCTCAGCAGCTTCACCGTCCGCCGAATTGTCTGCTGTTCCTATGAAAATCCCCGCACAAAGCAAAAGCACTGCCATTGCCGCCAAAACAGGGGCAATAAGCTTTCTCTTTTCCCTGCCTTGCTCACCGCTTTCTCCGCTCTTGGCAGCATTGCTTTTAAGCTTTTGACTTGCACTCAGCTTGTTTTCTGCGATTTCCGAATGTACCGCCTCCAACGCTTTCGACAGCTCTTCTATAGTCTGATATCTGTCCTGTGGATTCATGCGTATGCATTTTTCTATTATCTCGCTCATCGGACTTTCACGGCAAAGCGTTACCGAAGGGTGCTCTCCCGTCAACATTTCATTGAGCATTATTCCCATCGCAAACACATCGGTTCTTCTGTCCGAGCGTGTCAGTCCGAACTGCTCGGGTGCCGCATAGCCTGTCGTGCCGAGGAGCTGTGTGTCTTTTTTCTTGTTCGCTGATATCCTCATGCTCGCATCGAGGTCTATAAGTACAATCCTGCCCTCCTGCGTAAAAAGCACATGCTCAGGCTTCACATCTCTATGTACAAAGCCGCTGTCATGCAAAAATGCAAGTGCCGCACATACTTCTGTCCCTATTTCACAGGCTCTCTCAGCATCAAAGCTCTCTCCGCAGTCCAGCATATACTGCAATGAAATTCCGTCGATAAATTCCTCCTCAACGACAAAATGCTCGCCGTCAATGCCGGCAGAATATATACGAGGCAAATTACCGCAGTCATGCCCTTTCAGCTCGCTGTACGCCTCAACCGCCTTGTCATATGTACGCTTTACGATTTTTTGACCGT
>CAZLTX010000219.1:0-2097 GCA_964562555.1 uncultured Oscillospiraceae bacterium | reverse complement strand
CCGTCGAGTTGTCTATTACGAGCGTAACCTCTGCCATTCCTCTGGATTTTCTGTTAGCTGTTCCGGCGAAAATGACCTCCTCCATCTTGCCGCCTCTGAGCATCTTTGGGCTCTGTTCTCCGAGCACCCAGCGTATAGCGTCGCTTATATTGCTCTTTCCGCTGCCGTTAGGTCCCACTATGCAGGTCACGCCCTCATGAAATTCTATGACAACAGGCTCTGCGAATGACTTAAAGCCGTGCATCTCAATTCTCTTAAAGTACATCAGTTTTTCTCCTCTCGAGGATTCTCAGGCTTTCCTTGGCAGCATTCTGTTCAGCCTCTTTCTTGGTTTTGCCTATACCCTTTCCCAGTATCTTACCGTCATATTCCATGTGAACATAGAAGGTCTTTCTGTGCGGCGGGCCTTCCTCGCTGTCCGTTACATAATGAATATTGACCCTGTTGCCGCCGCTCTGCAATACCTCCTGCAGCTCGGACTTGTAATCCGAAAATATCTTTCCTTTTATAGCCTCATCAATAGTATTCTGGAAAATTCGCAGCGTAAATTCCCGTGCCGCATCATATCCGCCGTCGAGGTATATTGCACCGATGATTGCCTCAAGTGCGTCTGCCAGTATCGACTCCTTGTTTCTGCCGCCGGTGCTCGCCTCGCCGTGACCCATAAGCAGATAGCGACCGAGATTGATGCTGCGGGCGATTTCCGCCAATGCCTTTTCGCATACTATCTGTGCTCGGGTTTTGGTAAGCGTACCCTCTGTAACATGATCCATCTTACGAAAAAGCTCCGCACCTACTATCGCATCTAAAAAAGCATCGCCGAGAAACTCAAGTCTTTCGTTGTCCTTATGCTTGGTTTTCTGTTCTTTGTTGTACGAGCTGTGCGTAAGAGCTCTTTCCATATACTCTATATTTTGGAATTGATATTGTATTTTGTTTTCCAACTCCTCTAATTTTCTCATTCTGTATTTCCTTCTTCACATGCCTATTCACTCAGTGTGATTTCTTCGATTTCAAGCACCGAGTTTTGGATAGTTCCCACTACATTTTCTTCTACGTATGGAATTCCCTTCAAAATCGTGTTTTTCACCGCATTTGCATTGGACGAGCCGTGCATCTTCACGATAGGACCTTTCACGCCCAAAATCGGTGCTCCGCCGTACTCTGAATAGTCAAATTCCTGCTTAAGCCCCGCGAGCTTATCTATCAAAAGTGCCGCACCCAGCTTTGCCTTTACGCCCTCGGTGAATTTTTTCTTGATGACCTGTAATATATTCCATGCAAGTCCCTCGGTGAGCTTCAGGATAACATTTCCCGTAAAACCGTCCGTCACGATGACATCACAAACACCCTTCGGTACTTCTCTTGCCTCGACATTTCCGATAAAATTCATATCGCTCTGCTCTAAGAGGTCATATGCTGCCTTGGTAAGAGTGTTGCCCTTTTTAGCCTCGGTACCTATATTTACAAGTCCGACCTTTGGATTTTCTCTTCCGATAACCTTTTCCATATAGATATTACCCATGATGCCGAATTCAAGCAGATTGTTCGGCTTGCACTCGGAATTGGCTCCCGCATCTACAAGCAGCGATGCTCTGCCTCCGATGATGGGATAAATGCTTGCAAGTGCCGGTCTGTCGATACCTTGAATTCTTCCGAGCAGGAAAAGTCCTCCCGAAAGAAGTGCTCCCGTGCTTCCTGCCGAGATGAAGATATCGCCCTCACCGTTTTTAACCATATTGATTCCCTTTACGATAGAGGAATCCTTCTTTGAACGCACCGCTCTTACAGGTGCCTCATCATTGGTTATAACCTCTCTGGCATCTATAACCGATACTCTGCTTTCATCATACTTATATTTCTTTAACTCTTCGTATATTTTTTCTTCCTGTCCGACAAAAACGATTTCGTGCGGCATTTCCTTGAGTGCCAAAACGGCTCCCTCTACAACTGATGCGGGTGCATTGTCGCCGCCCATTCCGTCTAATATAATCTTCATATATCCATCCTCCTGCATATACTCATACATATTAAACTATACCATAAAAGCGTGAAAAAGCCAAGGAAATGGGGAGATTTTTTCATTAAGATTTGCTC
>CAZLTX010000218.1:0-2097 GCA_964562555.1 uncultured Oscillospiraceae bacterium | reverse complement strand
ATGATAGTGCAGACAGTATCAGGTCCGCAGCCTGCTGCGTTTCCTTCGTCCGTATCAAGATGTACTTCTCTTTCGTGCTTAACGCCCGCTCTTACAAGAACATTATCAAATACAAGACCTCTCTCGCCCTCAATCTTGATGCTTACAACATCGCCGTCCTTAACGCCTGCCTCTGCAGCCTGTTCGTCGTTAAGGTGAACGTGTCTGAGTGCAACGATTACACCGTGATCAAGCTCGATTTCACCGCAAGGACCTACGATCTTGCAGCCCGGAGTTCCTTCAAGCTTACCAGATTCTCTTACAGGAGCCTTGATGCCGAGTGTTCTTGCATCTGTCATAGCAAGCTCAACCTGTGTTTCGGGTCTTGCAGGACCGAGAACTCTGATTCCCTTTAATGTGCTCTTAGGGCCGACGATGTCAACCTTTTCTTCACATGCAAACTGTCCCGGCTGAACGAGCGGCTTTGTAGGTGTAAGCTCGTGACCTTCCCCGAACAAAATGTCGATGTGCTCCTTGCTTAAATGCAGGTGCTTGTTTGATAATCCAATCTTTACTTCATATGCCATTTCTATGTATCTCCTTTACATTAAAGTATTGTCGTTTTTTAGCCTTCCAAATAGCTGATATAAGGAAGATTTCTGTATTTTTGGTCGTAGTCCAGACCGTATCCGATTACGAAAAGATTTTCAATGGAAAATCCCACATAGTCAGCCTTAAGCTCAACCAGTCTTCTGGACGGTTTGTCAAGCATCGTGCAGATTTTGATGCTCTTAGGGTTTCTGTCAGCCAGGTGTGCTTTCAGATGCTTGAGCGTCGTACCGGTATCCACGATGTCCTCGATTATGATGACATTCTTGCCGTAAATATCTCCGTCAAGATCCTTTTTGATTTTTACAACGCCCGATGTGGCGGTTCCCGAACCGTAGCTTGATGCCACGATAAAGTCGATTTCCGCATCGTTGGTGATATGCTTCATCAAATCAGCCATCCACATTACCGCCCCTCTGAGCGTTCCCACCAGATAAAGCTCCTCGCCCGCATAATCCTCACAAATCTGTTTTGCAAGCTCTGCGGCTCTTTCCTCTATCTGCTGTCCCGTAAATAAAACCTTTCCCTTTGTGTTATTTTCCATTTTCTTCGTCCTTTCCGCTGTGTTCTACGGTAAAATCTACGCCCTCTATAACATTCTTGTGCTTAAAATCCTTGGAATAGTCTATAGTTTTCTCGCCGTCCCAGTACCGATCCAGTGTGTCCTTAAGATGAAGGAATATCCAAATCCAAAGCACCAAATCGTCCAAAAGCGCAATCGGAAACAGTACCGGCGGAATCAGATCCGCAGGCGAAATGAGATAAAGCAAACCGAAAATCACCAATACCTTTTTTCGTTTCGGCACTGTCTTATCGTGCATCATGCTCACGATAGCCTTAAGTCTGCTTCTGATAAATCTCCAACTTAAAAACTGCATTTATCCCTCCAAAAGCTTCTCGATCTCATTCCACAGATCGTCACAGCCCTGTCTTTTCAGGGCACTCACAGGAATAACCAAATCATCTGATGAAAGCCCAAGCGTCTGTCTGATGGTTTTAATGCATTTTTGCATTTCATTTCTCGAAACCTTGTCTGACTTTGTTGCCACAACCAGTCCGTCCAGTCCGTAATGCCGCAGATACTCGTACATCTGCACGTCCTGCTTCGACGGTGCATGGCGTATATCCACGAGCTGTACAACCTTTTTCAGTCCGGAGCGGTTTTGGAAGTATTCCTCCATCATATCGCCCCAGTTTTCGGATACGCTCTTTGAAATCTTTGCATATCCGTAGCCCGGCAAATCGACGATTCGAAAGCTGTCGTTTATACGGTAAAAGTTTATCGTCCTCGTCTTTCCGGGTGAACCCGACACACGTGCCAAGGCCTTTCGCCCCGTAAGAAGATTAAGAAGCGAGGATTTCCCCACATTCGATCTTCCCGCAAAAGCTATTTCCGGAACATTGTCCTCGGGATATTGGCTTTTCTTTACAGCCACGGTTTCTAATTCTGCTCTCTTTATAATCATACTACATTTCCTAACATTTTTCCATAGCATATTTCAATGCTTC
>CAZLTX010000217.1:0-2112 GCA_964562555.1 uncultured Oscillospiraceae bacterium | reverse complement strand
TATTGTAGAATAAAGCTCAAGAGGGGGATTTTTATGAAATTGACGAGGATATCGGCATTATTTACTGCGGTATTGCTCATGCTCTGCGTTTTGGCAGGCTGCGGCGGCGATACTGCGAATGTGAAGTGCGTGGATATTGTGAAGGCTTGCAGAGATGTAAGTGCAGAGGGTACTTTGGATGAGTGGTACAGCTACGGGGAAGAAATTTATGATGACAGCTTTGATAGCCTTTACGCTGTAAAGTTTGACATGATTGATGACGGAGCCGTTTTGCAGACTGCGAGCGGTGGCAAAGCTGATGAGGTGTCGGTTCTGCATCTTAAAGAGAATGCAGATGTGTCTGTCGCAAAGAATAAGCTGGCTGACCGTATAAGCGAGAGAAAAAAGCAATTCGAGGGCTATAAGCCGGAAGAAGTGTATAAGCTTGAGAATGCTAAGGTCATCGTGCAGGGGAACTATGTAGCGTTGATTGCCTGTGATGATGCAGATGCGGTTGAAGCAGAGATAAGAAGAGTAATAAGCGAAGGGGCTAAATAATAAGCAGATTTTGTATATAAGAGGGTATAATTATGGTAGACAGAGGCGAAAAAATCCCGTTTAACGAAAGAAAGAAAACAGCAAAGTTACATTTTGAGGATTTCAAAAATGACACGAAGAAGAGATTTTCCGGAAAAGGCAGCTCAGTAATGCAGCTTTTGATTTTGGTGATGATAGTTGTGATTTTCGCACAGAGCAGCGGCATGATAAACAAGATGGATAAGCTGCTTAACGAATCGAGTGAAACGGTACATGAGATTTACGACGATTCGGCGATTATCAAGGCATATAAAACAGGAAATACGGATAAACTTGATGCAAAGGAGTTGTTCGTTTACGAAACGATGAGCGAGGTTATAGATGAGCTGATTACGGACGGCATGAGCGATTATGAGAAAGAAAAAGCCATTTACGATTGGCAGGTCGCATGGGTGCATTACAACAGCGAAAATCTGAACCCGATAAGCGAGGGCTCGAACGAAACACACACGCCTTACGGAGTTCTGCGTTCTCACAGTGCGATTTGCGTAGGCAATGCCACGACATTCAAGCTTTTCATGGACGCACTGGATATACCGTGCATGATAATTCATTCGACAGAGTACGGTGAACATGCATGGGATATTGTGCAGCTTGACGGCGAGTGGTATCATGTAGATGTTACATTTGACGGAACCAACACTCAGGAGCCATCATACAGCAGCTTCAACGTGCCGGACTCAATCAAGGACGACGGCTCGTGGCCTTGGAATCATGATGTAATTCCTGCGGCGAACGGTACGAAGTACTGCTACATGTATATGAATGCAGAGCTTTTGGACGATTTTTATGCGATTCCTGCGGCATTGAAGGAAAAGACGGACAGCAAGGACGGCAATTTATATTTCAAGCTTAAGGACAGCACGGGCTTCACACGTAATATAGCCGATTACATAGCAGAAAATCTTCCGGTGGAAAACGGAGATGTATTCTTTAACGGAAGTTATGCGATGAACGGTGAGGTCGTGTATATGTACTCTGTATATGATTACAGCAGTTCGTCGGATATGGCAATTCCCGATGATGTTAAGGAAAAGCTCGGGGGCATAATCAACGAACTCCTTTACGGGCCGGGAGAGGATTTTGATTTGACATACGACGATGCACTCTCAAGCGGAAAAGACCTTTGGGAGCTAACAAGTAGTGCTATAGTGAAAGGATAACAGAAAGACAGAATGGTATTCAGCAGTTCAGTATTTTTCATGGCATTTTTGCCTATTACATTGATTTTATATTTTCTTATTCCGGAACGCCTGCTCAAGCTGCGAAATCTTTGGCTTTTGATTGCCAGCCTGCTTTTTTACGGTTGGGGTGAGCCGAAATATATTGCAGTTATGGTGTTTTCTATCGCATTTAACTATGTGATGGGTTTAGTAATCGAGGCAAAGCATAGGGCAAAACCTATGCTTATTGCTTGTGTATGCGGAAATTTGGCAATTTTAGGCTTTTTCAAGTATACGGATTTCCTCATAGGAAGCGTGAACGGACTTTTGGGCGGAGAAATCAGCCTGCTTAATATTGCACTTCCGATAGGCA
>CAZLTX010000216.1:0-2125 GCA_964562555.1 uncultured Oscillospiraceae bacterium | reverse complement strand
ATATTGTCAAAGCCTTATGCGGATTTGGAATGTACACCGAACGAAATTCATATAAGTATTACAGAATCGGAAACGCTTACTGATGAGCAGCAATAGCTTAACGATGAAAAGGAGGCAATATGGGTAGACTTTTCGGAACAGACGGTGTGAGAGGCATTGCCAACAAGGAGCTCACGCCCGAGCTGGCGTTTAATCTCGGAAAAGCAGGGACTTATGTTTTGAAGAAAAACAACGAAAGACCTGTTATCGTAATAGGAAAAGATACACGAGTTTCGGGCGACATGCTCGAAAACGCACTGACAGCCGGAATTTTGGCTGTCGGCGGCAATGTAATCAAGGCGGGCGTGATTCCTACGCCTGCGGTGGCATATTTGGCAAGGTACTACGGTGCGGATGCGGGTATAGTTATCAGTGCCTCGCACAATACCTTCGAATACAACGGAATAAAGTTTTTTAACGGAGAGGGCTTTAAGCTTGATGACCTTCTCGAAGAAAAAATAGAGGATATAATCATAAGCGGCATTGATGTCAACAGTCATATCACAGGCGATGCGGTCGGAAAATGCCTGACCGCCGACGAAAATGCACAGGAGCTTTATGTAAAGCATCTGCTTGAAACCGCAGATTACAGACTTGACGGCAAAAAAATCGTGCTTGACTGTGCAAACGGAGCCTCCTATCAAGTTGCGGCAACGGTGTATGAGGCACTCGGAGCTGAGGTAGCTACGATAGGCGATAAACCGGACGGTGTTAACATCAACGATGCCTGCGGTTCCACGCACCCCGAGAGCCTTTGCGAGGCGGTACTCGAAAACTCTGCATATATAGGGCTTGCTTTCGACGGAGATGCGGACAGACTTATAGTGGTCGATGAGCTTGGCAGAGTGATTGACGGAGATAAGACGATAGCGATTTGTGCCAAGGCTTTGAAGGAGCAGGGCAGGCTCAAGGATAACAGAGTTACTGCAACGGTTATGAGCAACATCGGTTTTCACAAGGCGATGGAGGAAGCGGGAATTGCTGTCGATGTGACAGGCGTGGGTGACAGATATGTTCTTGAAAGAATGCTTGAAACGGGCTGCGTGATAGGCGGCGAGCAGTCGGGACATATAATTTTCCTGGAGCATACGACTACCGGCGACGGAATACTTTCCTCACTTCAGCTCGTAAAGGCAGTGCTGGAGTCGGGCAAGAGCATATCCGAGCTTGCGGACGAAATCAAAATTTATCCGCAGGTTTTGGTGAATGCAAAGATAGACAACGACTATAAAAAGACATACATGAAGGATGCGGAGGTCGCAGCGGCGATTGCAGAAACAGAGGCTAAGATGGAGGGAAACGGCAGAGTGCTTATAAGACCGTCGGGAACCGAGCCTTTGGTTCGTGTCATGCTTGAGGGAAACGACATCGACATGATAAGAACGCTCGCCGAAGAGCTTTCGGCATTGATAGAAGGCAAATTTTGGAAATAATAAGACCTGCAGCACAACAGTGCAGGAGATATTTTTTCCGACATAAAAACAGGGAGAAATAATATGTGCGGTATTGTAGGATATGTAGGTAAAAACGATGCGAGAAGCATCATAATGGACGGCCTTAAAAAGCTGGAATACAGAGGTTATGACTCGGCGGGAATCGCACTTGTCAGAAACGGCGGAATCGACTTGAGAAAAAAGGTCGGTGAAATCAAAAATTTGGAGGAGCTGCTTCGCCATGAAGAGGCAAGGGGCATTTCCTTTGACAGCCATACGGGTATAGGACATACACGCTGGGCGACACACGGAGCACCGTCTGATGTAAACGCTCACCCTCATGCAAATGAGGACGGGAGCATAGCCATAGTGCATAACGGCATAATCGAAAATTTCGTGGAGCTTAAGGAAAAGCTGACGAACGAATATAATGTAAAATTCCGTTCCGAAACCGACAGCGAGGTTGTCGCACATTTGATAGGAATACACAGAAAGGAATGCGGCTCGCTTGAAGATGCGGTTTTTGCGGCTACCAAGGAAATGAGAGGAGCCTATGCGATAGTTGTGGTATCGAGCAAGGATCCGAACAAAATCGTGGCGGTCAGAAAGGACGCACCGCTGATTGCGGGAATAGGCAAGGGTGAAAACTTTAT
>CAZLTX010000215.1:0-2135 GCA_964562555.1 uncultured Oscillospiraceae bacterium | reverse complement strand
GCCTGCCGCCTCTCGCTCCGAGCATCACTCAGCCGGGCAGCTTCGCCGCCGCTGCCTCGCACAGTATACAGCAGTACTGCCGAAGCTGTATACCGGACTCGTGCCGCTCATCGTCGAGGGGCTTGACGACATAATAATAATGGACGCACGGCACTATCCGGCACGCAGCGTGGAGGAACCCGAAAAAGAAAAGACCCTCCGAGGTGCTAAGGACGGCTTTACGGAAACCCTTATGACCAACATAGGACTTATTCGCCGCCGCATCAGAAGCAACGAGCTGATTTTCAAGTCATATAACATAGGCAGCGTCAGCAAGAGCGATGTGGCACTTGTGTATATGAAAGACCGAGCGGATATGGCTTTTGTCAGCAAGCTTGACAAGCTTCTCAGCGAACAATCCGCCGACGCTTTCAGCTCAAGTACCCTCACTGTTTCCGAGCAAAGCCTGCTCGAAATGCTGCTCAGAGCATTTAAGGCAGGCGGCGGCATAAATCCGTTCCCGAAGGTACGCTACACGCAACGCCCCGATGTGATAGCGGCACATCTGAGCGAGGGCAAGATTGCCATAATCGTCGATAACTCACCGACGGTAATGCTGATACCGACGAGCGTGTTCGAGTTTTTCCAGGATGTGGACGACTACTATTTTCCGCTGCTCACGGGCAACTATTTCCGCTTCATCAAGCTGCTGAACTTTATCGTAATTTTGTTCTTAAATCCGATATTTTTCCTGATGGCGGAATACAATTTCACGCCGCAGGTGCTAAAATTCTTCGTGCCGGCAGAGGACTTCGCAATTCCGATATTTTGGCAGTTCATACTGTTGGAAATTTCGGTTGACGCTCTCAAGCTCGCCTCACTGAACACCCCAAGCTCGCTCGGAGCCTCGCTTTCGGTCATCGGAGCCTTGATTTTAGGCGAATTCAGCATAGAGTCCGGCTGGTTCATACCGCAGACTATCCTGTGCATGGCGGTTGTGGCACTGGCAGCCTTTACGCAGCCGAGCATAGAATTTTCGTATGCGATGAAATTTTGCAGGATAGCACTGCTCATAGCTGCGTATTTTTTCGGCATATACGGACTTGCGGCGGGTACGCTGCTGCTTTTTATAATCATGGCAACGACCAAAACGCTCATGGGCGGCTCATATTTGTACCCGCTGATACCTTTTGACGCAAAAATTCTAAAAAGGTTGATTTTCCGCACACAAAAATGATACAATATATTATTAAAATATTGACTGAAGACATTTGTTCAATACCAATCAGATTGGGGGAAAATATGGCAAGAATTTTGAAAAAGATACCGAATTTCAAGCTCCCTAAGTACAAGATGGAAGAATTCGGAGAACTTGAAGAGCTGAAATTGGAGTATGCAAAACGCAATAAAGATTTGATAAAATGCAGGCTCGAAAAAGACAATGCGAGAAACACCTGCTACACGGGGACAAATTACAAAACCGTAAAGGAAATTTTCGAAAAATCGACGACGGAATATGCCGAAAGACCTTTCATACTGCAAACCTTCAACAAGAAAAAGGGCTTCGAGGAAATCAGCTACGGCACATTCAGAGAAGATGTGCTGAACTTCGGCACGGGACTTTCGAAAGCCCTCAAGCTCAAGGACGATGCGAAGGTCATCATAATCGGCGAAACGACATACGAATGGTATGTGGCATATATGGCATTGCTCTGCGGTGCGGGACTTGCGGTTCCGGTAGATAAAGAGCTGCCGGAAAACGAACTCGAAAACCTTATAAGGCGTTCGGGAGCCGAGGCAATCATTCACACGCCGAAGAAAGCCGACCTTGTGAAAAAGGCAGCGGCACATTGTCCGAGCGTGCGTTATACGATAGAGATGTACAGCAGCGAAAACGAAACGCCGAAGGACTCACGTATCCGTGCGGTGGGCTTTGATTTTCTGAAAGACGAGGGAAAGGTTTTCACCGACCTCGGCGATAAGAGCCTGCTCGAAAAGGAAATAGACCCCGAAAAATTCTCGGTGCTTATTTTCACGAGCGGAACCACCTCTGCGGCAAAGGGCGTTATGATCTGCAACAGAAATCTCGCCGCAAACATCAATGCGATCACACCGTATGTGGACTTAAAGCCGGAGGACAGACTTTTCTCGGTTCT
>CAZLTX010000214.1:0-2141 GCA_964562555.1 uncultured Oscillospiraceae bacterium | reverse complement strand
TCGAGTGCTTTCGGCTGTATACCGACACGTGGCGGATCCACGACTATGACATCGGGCTTTTCCTGCACCGTCTTAAGCACCTCGAATACATCGCCGGCAATAAAACTGCAGTTTTCGAGTCCGTTCAGCTTTGCGTTTTCACGTGCCGCCTCGACAGCCTCTTCAACAAGCTCGATTCCCAAAACGCTCTTTGCCTTGAGTGCCAGAACCTGCGAGATGGTTCCCGTACCGCAGTAAAGGTCGAAAACAGACTTGCCCTCGAACGAATCCACAAGTGCGAGTGCCTCGGTGTAAAGCCTTTCGACAGCCTCTACATTTGTCTGGAAAAACGAAAAAGCACTTACCTTGAAGTCGAGTCCTAGTATTTTTTCCATATAGTATTCCCTGCCCCAAAGCAGCTTAAGCTCCTCGCAGTTTACAGCGTCCGCAATATTGTCGTTTATCGTGCGAAGAATACCGACTATGCTGTTTTCGAGCTTGAGTCCGAGCAGCATTTCGGTAAACGCCGCCTCGTCAAAACCGACCTCCGAGCTCGTCACTATATTCACCAGCAGCTCTTTAGTGCGTACACCCTTTCGTATAATCAGATTACGCATCATTCCCCGATGCGTTTTTTTGTGATAAAACGGATATCCCTTCTCATTTACGAAATCCAGCACAGCTCTGAGAATCAAATTGAAATCCTCATCGACAAGCTGACATTTATCGACTGTCACTATCGACATGAAGTTTTTCTTTCTGTGCATACCGAGAGTGGTTTCTCCGTCCTTTACGAAATCACCGAAGGTATATTCCATCTTGTTTCTGTATGAATACTGCCCCGGGCAGCCCTCTATGGCATCAAGCCTTTCGGGGCTCACCTTTTTCGTGCTCAAAAGCTCGTGTACCTGTCTTTCTTTCTCGGCAAGCTGTTCCTCATAAGAAACCCCTTGATATATGCAGCCGCCGCAAAACTCGCTGTGCGGGCAAAGCTCACGTCTAAAATCTGCCATACTTATCATAAAACTCCTTCTTGTATTCCAAAAATCTGTCCTCTTCAATAGCGGTTCTGATATTCTTCATCATATTAACGAGGAAGTGAAGATTGTGATTTGACAGCAGCATTGCAGAAAGCATCTCGTCAGCTTTATACAGATGTCTGAGATATGCTTTGGAATAGTTTCTGCAGGTATAGCAATCGCACTCGCTGTCAAGAGGCTCCCAATCTCTTTCGTACTTGGCATTTTTGATGTTGACTCTGCCGTGTGAGGTCATTGCGAGTCCGTGTCTTGCGATTCTCGTAGGCAAAACGCAGTCTGCCATATCTATTCCTCGCTCCACACTCTCAAAAAGATAGTCCGGACTTCCTACCCCCATATTGTAACGAGGTTTTTCCTTAGGCAGCAGCTCCACACAGTCATCGAGCATATCTATGAACATTTCCTTAGGCTCTCCGACGGAAAGTCCGCCTATCGAGTAACCCGGAAGATCCATGTCAACAACCGCCTTTGCACTTTCCTTTCGCAGATCCTTATACATTCCGCCCTGCATAATGCCGAAAAGCGACTGTCTTTCCCAATCCTGATGATAGTCCTTGCAGCGTTTGAGCCATCTCGTAGTGCGTTCAAGTGAATCCTTGACATATCTCCTGTCCGCAGGATACGGTGCACATTCATCAAAAGCCATGATGATATCCGCACCGAGTGCGTTTTGGATTTCAATGGATTTTTCCGGTGAAATCATATGAGCCGAGCCGTCTATGTGCGAACGGAACTTAACTCCCTCCTCCGTTATCTTGCGAAGTTTTCCGAGGGAAAACACCTGAAATCCGCCGCTGTCCGTCAGCATGGCTCTGTCCCAATTCATAAAGCGGTGCAGTCCTCCCGCCTCTTTCACGATTTCGTGTCCGGGTCTTAAATAAAGGTGATAGGTGTTTGAGAGGATTATCTCCGCACCCATCTCCTTCACCTGCTCCGGTCTCATAGCTTTAACCGTCGCCTGCGTTCCCACAGGCATGAAAACCGGTGTCTGAATATCACCGTGCGGCGTGTGAATCACACCCCGTCTTGCTCTGGTTCTCGAGTCTGTCTTAAGCAGCTCGAAGCTGATTGCATTTTTCATCTTTTGTCGTGCCCATGATTCCTCGGGCACCCTCCTTCTTA
>CAZLTX010000213.1:0-2165 GCA_964562555.1 uncultured Oscillospiraceae bacterium | reverse complement strand
ATCTTCGCCTTTTTGATCATGTCCTCAAGCTTGAAAATTCGCTCTTCGAGTTCTGCCTGCTCATTTTTGGCAGCGTCATACTCAGCGTTTTCGGAAAGGTCACCGTAAGAAATCGCTTCTTTTAATTTCTCGGATATTTCCTTTCGTCTTACAGACACAAGCTCCTCGTGTTCTGCAACAATCTTATCATACCCTTCTTGGGTTAACAGCAATTCTTCTGCCATTTTAACGCCCTCCGTTAATTTGATTTTTATACATTTAGTTATTTTATCATTTTTGCTGCCGATTATCAACAGAATTTCATTGCTTTTGCAATGTTTTTAGCCTGTTTCGGCGGAGATTTTCGTACTTTTATGCGATTTCCAGTGCGATTTCCATCATCTTCGTGAAGTTGTTCTGTCTTTCCTCTGAGGTAGTCGCCTCGCCGGTAAACGGATTGTCGGAAATCGTACATATCGCCAGTGCGTTTTTCCCTGCTCTCGCTGCATTCATATAAAGTGCCGCTGCCTCCATCTCGACTGCAAGCACACCCATCTTCTGCCATTTGGAAAGCCCTTGGGAGTCGTCGTAGAAGGTATCTGAGGAGTAGAGGTTGCCGACAACAGGTGTGATGCCGATTTTTTGTGCGGCAGCAACTGCTTTCTGCAAAAGCTCGAACGAGCATATCGGTGCGAAGCTGCCCGGAAGTCCGAACTGACTGCCGTACTGCGAATTGGTGCATGCTCCCTGTCCGATGACTATATCTCTTACTTTCAAATCCGGGCGAATCACGCCTGCGGTTCCGACACGGATAATATTTTTTACATCATAAAAATTGAAAAGCTCATATGAATAAATTCCTATGGACGGCATTCCCATTCCGGAAGCCATTACGGACACCCGTTTGCCCTTGTACAGTCCCGTGTGTCCCTGAACGCCTCTGACATTGTTTATCAGCTTGGCATCTTCAAGGAATGTTTCTGCGATAAATTTCGCACGGAGCGGATCTCCCGGCATTAAAACCGTTTCAGCGAAATCTCCTGCTTTGGCTTCAATATGAGGTGTAGGTATATTTGACATTGGTTTGCCCTCCCTTATTTTTTGTGGTATACTAATTTTAGCACAGAATCCTCATTTTTCAAAGAGGTGTTTTTCAAAGAGGAGTTTTTATTGATGAAAAAAAGAGTTTGTATTTTATATACGGGCGGCACGATAGGCATGGTGCCGACGGAGCTGGGCTATGCTCCGAAGAAAAATTATTTTCCGGGGCTTTTGGACGAGATTTCGCAGCTCAAGAACAAGGATATGCCTAATTGGGACGTAGTGGAGTTTGATCCTCTGCTCGACTCTGCCAATGTCGCGGTAGAGCAGTGGGTCGAAATCGGCAGGCAAATCCGCGAACGCTACAATAATTATGACGGCTTCGTGGTTTTGCACGGTACAGACACGATGTCTTATACGGCTTCGGCTCTGTCCTTTATGCTGGAGGGTCTGTCCAAGCCGGTGGTTTTCACAGGGGCACAGATTCCTCTCTGTGAGCTGAGAAGTGACGGCAGGGATAATCTGATAAACTCCATGCTGATTGCCGCAGACGGTGTTGCGAACGAGGTCTGCCTGTATTTTGCGGGTAAGCTGCTCCGCGGAAACCGTTCGACCAAGGTGTCTTCTGACGAGCTGATGGCATTTGCTTCGCCTAACTATCCGGCTTTGGCAAATGTAGGCATTGATATAATGTATAACCGTCAGGCTTTGATGCTGCCTAAGCAGAACCGAGATTTTTCGGTTACGGAGCTGAAACAGGTTCCGATAGGCGTTCTGAAAATCTTCCCGGGCATTCAGTTTGAGCTTTTCGAGCAGATTGTATCTGAAAAGCTCGACGGCGTGGTGCTTGAAACCTTCGGCGAGGGCAATATTCCGAGCAACAATACCTCGCTTGTGAACAGTATCCGCCGTGCTTCCGCAAACGGTGCCATAGTTTCGGTCTGCTCGCAGTGCTACAGCGGAAGCACCCGACTCGGTACCTACGCAACGAGCAATGCTCTGAAAGAGTCGGGCTCCGTCGGCTGCTACGACATGACGACGGAGGCGGCGGTTGCCAAGCTGTATTATCTTTTCAGCTGCGGCTACCCGAAGGACATGATCAAGAGCATGATGACACAAAACCTGCGTGGGGAAATCAGCGTTTA
>CAZLTX010000212.1:0-2175 GCA_964562555.1 uncultured Oscillospiraceae bacterium | reverse complement strand
CTCCAAAATCTTAAAGCCGAGCGACCTCATCGTGTCCGCAACCAAAACTTCTTTTTCCGTTAAAATTCCCGACGAAATATATATGCCGCCCGGAAGCAGATGCTTCGCAACATCTTCGCTCAGCATCATCACCAAATCAGCCATCAAATTCGCAACTATAACATCTGCCTTAAAGTCTATGCCTTTAGTCAAATCGCCGTACTGTGCCCGTGCAGTGTCCTGTACGCCGTTCAGCAAAATATTTTCCTTGGCAATATCCACCGCAACAGGGTCGATTTCGACTCCGAGCACCTCGCCCGCACCCAGCAGTGCTCCCGCTATCGAAAGGATGCCCGAGCCGCAGCCCACGTCGAGCACTTTCATTCCGTTCTTCACATATTCTTCCATCAGCTTAATGCAAAGCGATGTCGTTTCGTGCGTTCCGGTTCCGAAAGCCATACCCGGATCTATTTCTATGACCTTTTCGCCGTCCTTCGCCTCATAGTTCTCCCATGTCGGCTTTACCACGATGCTCTTTCCGACCTTTGACGGCTTGAAATATGCTTTCCAATTGTCCTTCCATTCGCTGTCGTCCTCAACTGCGGTTTCGATACGCAGCTCTCCCAAGTCCGCACTCTCACCGAATGCCCCGTCAGCAGCCTGTTTTTTCAGCTCCTCGACAGCCTTTCTGATATTTGCAAGCGTCTGCCTGCCCTCTTCATTGTCCTCGAAGAAAACCGTAACCCTCGGCTCGTCGTTTTTCTGCTCCAAAACGCTCTCGTCGATATAGTCCCACTCGTAGTCGTTTTCCTTGTTCAAAAGATCGTCTATGTCCGCAGGGTCGTCAACAACCGTGTCCGTTATTCCCACTTCCATAAGTGCCGATACCAGCGGCTCTATTCCCTGTCTGCTCACAAAAATATCTGTCTGTATATATTTCATTTATTTTTACCTCCGAATTTTCTTTCATTATACACTATTTTCGCAAAATGTGGTATACTTTTCGTGTCGGCAAAGTGTTATGCGTAAAATGTTTTGATACGGAGCGAGGTTTTTTATGAAAAACAAAAAAGCGTATTTTACAACGGGCGAATTCGCAAAGATTTTCAATGTAAAGAAGCAAACCCTTTTTCACTACGATGACTGCGGAATCTTCAAGCCCGATATCATAGGCGAAAACGGCTATCGCTACTATTCCTATACGCAGCTCGAAACCTTTGCGATTATCAGAACGCTTCGTGATTTGGGCGTTCACATAGACGAAATCAAGGAGCACATGGATCATCGCTCGCCCGAGGCTCTCATCGACCTGCTCGAATCCAAGAAAAAGGAAATTGACCAGAAAATCTCCGAGCTGAACTGGGCGAAAATCTACATAGATAAAAAAATCGAAGAAACTCGTGAGGGAATTTCCGCTCCGCTAAACGAAATCATTTTCGAAAATGCCGAGCAGCAGTTTTTCATCACGACCGATTATCAAGGTGCGGACGACGAAAAAAGTGTTATGGAGGCTGTCGGCGAGCATTTTGCGTTCTGCCATCGGCTTAATCTCTACAGTGCTTATCCCATCGGTGCCATGATTCCCAAGGCCTCGGTGACAGATGAGTCCTACAAGTACAGTCGTTTCTATACGGTAGTTTCGGCTGCGGAAAACAATCTTCCCGAGCTGTCGGGTCTGTCCTTTGTTCCCGGCGGTCGCTTTCTCGTGATTTATGACCGTCACGGCTATGCCAATATTCACAGCAACTGCCGCCGTCTGATCGAGTATGCCGAAAAAAACGGGCTTACGCTGGGCGAAAGCTTCTACGAGGATGTCATTTTAGATGACCTTTCTACGGAGGGCTATTACAACTATCTTGTAAAGCTGTCCATCAATGTGCTGTAAGCGAGAAAAAGCGAAAAAAGCCAAAAAAACTCCGATTTTTTCAAAATTCTCCTTGCCAAATGCCGCAATATGTGTTAAAGTAATTAAGGTGCTTTTCGGAAGAGCAAGCTTGCCGTCCGACTCAAGCATCGAAATATAAATTTAATTTTAGCTTTGGAGGATTGACCGAGTGGCTAAGGAGCTTGATTGGAAATCAAGTAAGGTGTAACAGCCCCGTGGGTTCGAGTCCCATGTCCTCCGCCATAATAAAAAAGACTTGCCTGTGGCGAGTCTTTTTTATTATCGTCGAAAAAGGATGGGCGAGAACCCAC
>CAZLTX010000211.1:0-2211 GCA_964562555.1 uncultured Oscillospiraceae bacterium | reverse complement strand
AAGACTCGGGATATCCCAAGCGGTAAAATTCGGCGTGGACGACGGCAAGGTGCGTTTGCCGTTTGTGGCAATCGAGGGCGTGGGAGAAACCGCAGCAAAATCTTTTTTCGGTGAATACGAAATTAAGCCGTTTGATACTGTGGAAGAGGCGGTGAAGCGAGCAAAGCTGAACCGTACCGCAGTCGAGGGTCTCAGAAATCACGGAGTATTCGACGGCTTGCCTGAAACCGACCAGCTTAGTATGTTCCAGCTCTAAAACATAACCGCATAAAAAGAATAATAATGCCTAATTCTGTATGAAAAGTTAAATACATACAGATTTAGGCATTTTTGTTGCATGAATTTTGTTAGTTGTTTTCAGAACGCTAAGACAGTTTTAGCAGACTGTTCAGCAGACTGAAAATGCCGAAGATGATGAGCTCAGTGACTACGATGGTTGCACCGACGGGTGTTGACAGAAATATCGAAACAAGTATGCCGAGTGCGGATGAGCATACCGCATAAACAGCCGCACACAAAATTACACGGCGAAAGCTGTTAAAAAGTCGCATTGCAGAGAGTGCGGGAAAGATGATGAGCGCAGAGGTCAGCAGTGCGCCGACCAGATTCATAGCAAGGACTATCACCACCGCAGTCGTAACAGCGATCATAAAATTATATGCCGAAGCTTTCACACCGGTAGCAGCGGCAAAGCTTTCGTCAAAGGTGACAGCAAAGATGCGGTTATAGAACAGAACAAACAGCAATATTACAATTACAGACATGGCTACGCATATGGCAACATCCGTGCCCGTAAGCGTAAGAATCGAGGTAGAGCCGAACAGTGTGCTGCACACATCACCTGAAACATTGGCAGATGCGGAAAAAATATTAAGCAGAAGATAGCCGAAAGCCATAGAGCCTACGGAAATCATTGCGAGTGCCGCATCGCCTTTTATTTTTGTACGGCGGCCGGAGCTCAAAAGAAGTACCGCACTGACGATGGTGACAGGAAGAACAACAATCAGACTGTTGCTGACGGAAAGCACGGTAGCCACAGCCATGGCACCGAACGCCACATGCGAAAGTCCGTCACCTATGAACGAATAACGCTTGAGCACGAGAGTCACTCCCAAAAGCGAGGAGCAGAGAGCAACAAGCACACCTGCGATGAAAGCATAGCAGACGAAGGAATAGGAAAAATATTCGCTAATCATGTTTATTAAATTCATCTTTTACTTCCCTCCTAGGCTTGATACTGATTCTGTCCTTGCGGCTGCAAAGCGGCTCGTCCACGAAACCGGAAAGCCTGAAGCTGCCCTTGAGCGGACTTTCCGCATATTCCTCCTTGCTGCCGAAAAACTGCATGGAGCTTCCCATGTGCAGAATATGACTTGCATATTTGACAGCTGCCTCTATGTCATGCGAAACCATGATGACGCTGATTTTTTCTTCACGGTTGAGCTTTGCGATGATCTCATACATTTCAGCCGTTGCGGCAGGGTCAAGACCCGAAACAGGCTCGTCCAAAAACAACATTTCGCCTGTGGCACACAAAGCACGGGCGAGAAGAACTCTCTGCTGCTGCCCACCGGAAAGGTTGCGGTAACAGGCATTTTTTTTGTCGGCTATTCCGAGCCTTTGAAGATTTTCCATGGCGGTCTTTTTCTGAGCACGTGAATAAAACGGCTTGGAGCCGAGCGACGAGATGAAACCGGACATTACGATTTCGCCGACAGATGCGGGAAAATCCTTCTGCACGGGTGTCTGCTGCGGAAGATAACCTATGTGACTGCGTGAAAGACCGTCAGCGAGGATAATCTCGCCGGAAAGCGGCTTTTGCAGACCGAGCAGGGTTTTCATCAGTGTTGATTTACCTGAGCCGTTTTCTCCGACTATGCAGAGATAATCGCCCTTGTTTACTTGAAAATTTATGTTTGATGACACAACAGCACCGTCGTATCCGAGCGAAAGGCTGTTAACTATCAGTTGAGACATTCGGAAAGCACCTCCAAATTTTTTTCCATAGCGTTTATATAGGTATAGCCCTCGGAAAGCTCCTTTGCGGTAACCGACTGCAAAGAATCCAAGGCAGATATTTCCACATTGCTGCGTTCAGCTGCGGCAATAATAGTCCTTGCAAGCTTTTCTCCGCTCGGACTGTTTTTCAGCACGATGATATGGTCGAGCTCGTCGCTGTTCAGCTCGCCCGCAAGCTCTATTACTGTTTCA
>CAZLTX010000210.1:0-2212 GCA_964562555.1 uncultured Oscillospiraceae bacterium | reverse complement strand
TTAGCCTTCTACCGGAGCATCTACCGGGCAAGCATCTGCACATGAACCGCAGTCGATGCACTTGTCAGCGTCGATTACGTAGATGTCGCCTTCAGCGATAGCTTCTACAGGACATTCTGCTGCACATGCACCGCAAGCGATGCAAGCGTCTGTAATTTTATAAGCCATTTTTGTTCCTCCTATTAAAAAAGATATATCTTTACGCAGACAATTATATCAGAATGATGTATAATAGTAAAGTAAAATTAAAAGGATTTTTTCATGAACATGTCAGAAAAAACATTAAGCGAGGTTGAATATGCGTATTTTTACCCTTGTAGGAAAAAGCGGAACGGGCAAGAGCTTTCATGCGATGGAGCTCTGCATGAAGTATAATATAGAAGCAATAATCGACGACGGCCTGTTTATATACAAAAACATGGTCATGGCAGGAATATCGGCAAAGCGAGCAGGCACCAAGATAGGTGCGGTAAAGACCGCATTGTTTATTAACGATGAACAGACCGAGAGCGTCAAAACGCAGATTGAAAAATGCAAACCCGAATCCATCTTGATTTTGGGAACGAGCAAGGGCATGGTGGATAAGATCATCGAAAGACTTGAGTTGCCCATGCCTGCCGATGACAGTCTGAATAGGATTGCGATAGAGGATATTACCACAGAGGCAGACCGAAGAAAGGCACGCAGAGAAAGAGATCAGCTCGGAAAGCATGTAATCCCCGCACCCGCACCGCAGCTCAAACGAAATTTTGCCGGATATTTCATGGATCAGCTCAGGTTTTTCAGAGGCAAGGAGCAGGGACTGGGTGCGGACAGAACCGTGGTGCGGCCTACATACAGCTATTTGGGCGATTATCTGATATCCGAGCATGCGATAAACGACATAGTTTCCTGTGTGGTCAGTCGCTATCATGCCGGAGACAGGGTAGTGTATGTGAGCCACAGTGCCAATCCGGAGGCATACGAAATATCCGTTGTGCTCAAGCTCAAACACGGCTATCCCGTGTGGAGCTCAGCGGCGGAGCTGCAGAAGGAAATAAAGGATATGGTCGAAACCATGACGGCGTTCAATGTTTCGGCAGTAGATATTGAGGTCAGAGGTATAAGACTATGAAATACACGAAAACGGGACTTACGGAATTTAATTTGGATCATATATTCGACTGCGGACAGTGTTTCCGCTGGGAAAGACAGGCGGACGGAAGCTATACCGGAACAGCTATGGGACAAATCGTCAATATGCGATACGATATTGATGGGGACGACGAGGGCGGCAAGAGCGACGGAAGCGGCATAACAGGCACGAGCGGTACGCTGACGATAGATAACTGCGGCGAAAAGGAGTTCAGAGAAATCTGGACACCGTACCTTGACCTCGACAGGGACTATGCGGCGATAAAAGAAGGCTTTAGCGGTGAGCAAATCAAGAAAGCGGCGGAATACGGCGGCGGTATCAGAATTCTGAAGCAGGACTTTTGGGAGGCGTTGACTTCGTTTATCATATCGCAAAATAACAATATACCGCGTATCAAGGACTGCATAGAGAGCCTGGCGGCAAACTTCGGCGAGAAAATCGGCGAATACGGCGGCAGAGAATATTTCGCACTCCCCGAGCCGGAGGTGCTGGCATCACTTTCGGTGGAAGAACTTGCGGTGTGCAGACTCGGCTACAGGGCAGCTTACCTGATAAAAACCGCAGAACAGGTGCTTGCGGAGGGCGGTAAGGAGGCAGTTGAGGCTCGCCTCAGAAAATGCGAATCCTTCGACGAGGCGGTGCAGGAGCTGAGAGCCTTTCAAGGAGTCGGTCCCAAGGTGGCAAGCTGCGTAGCACTGTTCGGGCTCGGATTTTTAGATGCTTTCCCGATAGATGTATGGATGCGGCGTGTAATGCATAGACTTTACGGTATAGAAGAAAAAAATGTGACGCAGATGAGCGAATTTGCGAGAGAAAATTTTGCACCCTACGGCGGAATCGCACAGCAGTATCTCTTTTACTACATAAGAGGACTGGACGAATAAAGCCTTTTCGGACTGTTCACAGAAACTTCACAACGAAATATCAAAAAAACGCAATATAAACTATTGACAATCTTTTCATAATTGGTATAATAAAACTATGTTAGCACTCAATGAGAAAGAGTGCTAAGAACAAAGCTAAAAAGACTATAAAACGGAGGTATTGATAAATGATAGGAATTAAACCATTGGCTGA
>CAZLTX010000209.1:0-2236 GCA_964562555.1 uncultured Oscillospiraceae bacterium | reverse complement strand
AGGTGGGTAAGCTTATGCCGCTTCAAATAGTAAGAAACGATATTACGGAAATGAAAGTTGATGCAATTGTGAATGCCGCAAATTCTACGCTTTTGGGAGGCGGCGGTGTTGACGGCTGTATTCACCGTGCCGCAGGTCCGGAGCTGCTCGCAGAGTGTAAAACCCTCGGCGGCTGTGAAACCGGCAGTGCCAAAATCACCGGAGCAGGAAAGCTGCATTGCAAATATGTGATTCATACCGTAGGTCCACGTTGGGCGGGCGGCAGTCACGGTGAGCGTGAAAAGCTCATTTCATGTTACAGGACATCTTTGGCACTGGCAAAGGAAAACGGCTGCGAAACGATTGCCTTTCCTCTGATATCTGCGGGAGTATATCGCTATCCTAAGGATCAGGCACTTCGCATAGCCATAGATACCATAAGCGAATTTCTGATTGAGAATGAAATGACGGTTTATATCGTTATCTTTGATAAAAAATCGTATCATATAAGCAGCAAGCTGTTCTCGGAGATTGCCGAGTATATTGACGATAATTATGTGGACGAGCATACCGACAGTAAGCTTGAGAGTATCCGCAGAATGAGAGCTTTTCAGGCTGATGTCTGTGATAAGAGCATGTCGAGCGACGACACTGAGCTGTCTGCTGCGGCTGCTCCTGCACCGGCTGCTTCGATGGTTCCGGCGGCTCCGTGTATGCAGTCGCTGTCCTTAGACGATGCGGTAAAGCAGATAGACGAGAGCTTTTCGGAAATGCTGCTGAGGAAAATCGACGAGTCCGGCATGACGGATTCTCAAGTCTACAAAAAAGCGAACATTGACCGCAAGCTCTTTTCCAAGATTCGCAGCGATAAGCTTTACAGACCGAGCAAGCCTACGGCCATAGCATTCGCAGTGGCACTTGAGCTGTCCTTGGACGAAACTAAGGATATGCTGATGAAAGCCGGCTTCGCACTCTCTCATTCGAACAAATTCGACATCATCATAGAATACTTTATAGCAAACGAGAATTACAATATATTCGAAATCAACGAGGCACTGTTTGCCTTCGATCAAAATCTGCTCGGAGCATAACGGGAACAATAGTGAGAATAATAAGAATATAAAACGGCATGAAAAGCTGCGAAGCGGCATAAGGAGGTACGGAAGTTGAAACAGCGAACATATATTGCTATCGACCTAAAATCCTTCTATGCTTCGGTTGAATGCCGTGACAGGGGTTTGGATCCCTTGGATACAAATCTTGTGGTTGCCGACGAAAGCCGCACCGATAAAACAATCTGCCTTGCGGTAACTCCTTCACTGAAAAGCTGCGGTCTTTCGGGACGGTGCAGACTGTTTGAGGTGAGGCAGAGGGTCAAAGAGGTAAATGCCGCAAGGAGGCTCGATGCACCGGGACGGAGGCTCGAGGGCTCGTCATATCTCTTTTCTGAGCTTAGGAAAAACCCAAGCCTGGAGCTTGATTTCATCATTGCAACTCCGCAGATGGCAAGGTACATTGATATAAGCACGAAGATTTACGGCATTTACATGAAGTATGTAGCACCCGAGGATATTGTCGTATACTCGATAGACGAGGTATTTATAGATGTTACCGACTATCTCAGCACATACAAGCTCACGCCGCACGAGCTTGCCATGAAAATGATTCTCGATGTGCTTAAGACCACAGGAATTACGGCAACGGCGGGAATAGGCACAAATCTTTTTCTCAGTAAGGTCGCAATGGACATAATGGCAAAGCATATTCCGGCAGACAAAAACGGAGTGCGTATAGCAGAGCTTGACGAGATGAAATTTCGACGTGAGCTGTGGACGCACCGACCGATAACGGATTTTTGGAGGGTCGGCAGAGGCATTGCGAAAAAGCTTGAGGCAAACGGAATGTTTACGATGGGCGATGTCGCACGATGCTCGGTTCGGAATGAGGATTTGCTGTATAAGCTTTTCGGCAAGAACGCAGAGCTGCTGATAGACCATGCGTGGGGCTGGGAACCCTGTACGGTAGCGGCAATCAAGGCATACAAGCCGAGTGACAGCAGCATGGGGTCGGGGCAAGTCCTGCACTGCCCTTACGAGGCTGAAAAGGCAAAGCTTGTTCTTCGCGAAATGGCTGACGTTTTGGCACTGGATTTGGTGGATAAGGGACTTGTAACAGATCAGATTATAATTACCGTCGGCTACGATATCGAAAATCTTACAGACCCTAAAAGAAGAAAAGAATATCACGGACCTGTGGT
>CAZLTX010000208.1:0-2263 GCA_964562555.1 uncultured Oscillospiraceae bacterium | reverse complement strand
ATATTTTACCCATCACCGCCGCTAAAAGCAATAGTAAACCTATGCCAATTCAAAACTTTTCCGTCATCGGATGACAAAATCAGTTTTTTTTGCTATAATATATGTTTGTGAAAAATGTTCAGAAAAAATTTTAGGAGGTAATGTTATGCATTCACCGGGTTCGGTTGCGTTTTCTTTATTCGGTCTTGATATTATGTGGTACGGAATACTGATAGGTTTCGGATTCCTGCTTGCAACTGCGATTTGCTATTTTCGTGCATCTAAGCACGACATCAGACCTGACTTCATTTTGGATCTCGTCATTTGGATGATTCCCTCGGCGATTATAGGTGCGAGGGCATATTATGTCATATTCAGCTGGGAAAACTACGCAGGTGATCTTATGAAAATTTTCGATATAAGAGGCGGCGGGCTGGCGGTTCACGGCGGACTTATTCTATGTTTTCTTGTTGGCTATTTCGTATGCCGTCACGGCAAACAAAGCTTTATCAAGGCAGCCGACCTTGTAGCTGTCACGATTCCACTCGCACAGGCGATAGGCCGCTGGGGCAATTTCTTCAATGAAGAGGCACACGGCGGACCGACCGAGCTTCCTTGGGCTCAGATAATAGACGGCGTTGGCTATCACCCGACTTTCCTCTACGAATCGCTGTGGTGCTTCCTGCTCTTTATTTTTCTGCTGTGGTTTGACAATCACAAACGCAGCTTTGACGGTCAGATTATTTCCTTATACATGATTCTGTATTCTCTCGAAAGATTTTTCGTGGAATCACTCCGCACCGACAGCCTTTGGCTTATTGACGGAGTTATCAGACAGGCTCAGGCACTCAGCCTTTGCCTCATAATCGCCGGAATAGTCATCTATATCGTGCTTAGGAAAAAATCCGCCGACAATCCGCAGGTGTAAAGCTGTGCAATTGCAAAAACGAAGCTTCCTCAGCATTAAGGGTATCAAGCGGATTGTTTGCAAAATAAGGCTTGAGAAAGGCAAAAATATCAGCTATAATTATCATGTGTTTTAGGTCTTTCTGCTGCGGCAGCAAGACATCGGTTTCTTTTTCGCAAACAGGCGTAAAAAGGCGTACAAGAAATATAACGAAAGGCGAAAGACCTCATAAATCAAGGTTTTTCGGATAGGTAAAGATAAAAATGAAATTAGGTATCGTAGGCTTGCCGAATGTCGGCAAAAGTACACTGTTCAATGCCATCACCAAGGCGGGTGCGGAAGCGGCAAACTATCCGTTCTGCACGATAGAGCCGAATGTAGGTGTGGTAACGGTTCCCGACGAACGCATCACCAAGCTGCACGAAATATACAACTCACGCAAGACCATCTATGCCACAATTGAATTCTGCGATATCGCAGGCTTGGTAAAGGGTGCATCTCAAGGCGAAGGACTCGGCAATAAATTTCTCGGCCATATCCGTGAGGTTGAGGCCATCGTTCATGTGGTTCGCTGTTTCGAAAACGACAACATCGTGCATGTAAACGGCAAAATCGACCCCGCAGGCGACATCGACACAATTAACACTGAGCTTCTTCTCAGCGATATCGAAATCATGGAGCGTCGTCTTCAGAAAGCGGAAAAAAATGCTAAGTTTGACAAATCCGCAAGAGAAGAGCTCGACCTGCTCAAAAGGGTTTATGACCATCTTTCCGAGGGAAAAAATGCACGTTCCATGGATTTGGACGAAGAAGAGGCTGATTTCGTAAAAACTATCGGACTGCTTTCATACAAGCCTATCATCTATGTAGCTAATGTATCAGATGACGGCGTTGCCGATGCCGAGGCGGGAAACAATCCTTATGTTGAAACCGTCCGCAAAATCGCTGCGGAAGAAAACGCCGAGGTGGTTGTTATCTGTGCTGAAATCGAGGCTGAGATGGCAGAGCTTGATGACGAAGAACGCAAAATGTTCCTCGAGGAGCTCGGTATCGAAGAATCCGGACTTGATAAGCTGGTCAAGGCCTCCTACGCATTGCTCAATCTGATTTCCTTCTTGACTGCCGGCGAGGACGAATGCCGTGCCTGGACCATCAAATGCGGAACCAAGGCACCTCAGGCTGCCGGAAAAATACATACGGACTTCGAACGAGGATTTATCCGTGCCGAAACCATTGCCTATGACAAATTCATGGAAGTCGGCGGCTCCATGGCTGCTGCCAAGGAAAAAGGCTTCCTTCGTTCCGAGGGTAAGGAATATGTGATGAAAGACGGAGATATCGTAAACTTCCTCTTCAATGTTTAATCCGTAAAAAAGC
>CAZLTX010000207.1:0-2266 GCA_964562555.1 uncultured Oscillospiraceae bacterium | reverse complement strand
AAGTCCCTTCAGAGCCTTGCCGTGTCTTGCTTCGTCTCTTGCCATTTCGTGAACTGTGTCGTGAATAGCATCGAGGTTGTTCATCTTGGCAACCTTAGCGAGATCGAATTTGCCTGCCGTAGCACCGAATTCACAGTCAACTCTCCATGCGAGGTTGTCCTTTGTGGTAGCCTTCATGTTAGGCTCTAAATCCTCGCCGAGCAATTCGGCGAATTTTGCAGCGTGTTCAGCCTCTTCATAAGCAGCCTTTTCCCAGTAAAGACCGATTTCCGGATAACCCTCTCTGTGAGCGATACGAGCCATGCAAAGATACATACCTACCTCGGAGCATTCGCCCTGGAAGTTAGCCATAAGCTGCTCGAATATGTACTTCTTGTCCTCTTCGCTGATGTCAGGATTGTTCTTTACAGTCTTTGCATAAATACCGTATTCGTGCTCTGCTGCCAGAGTCATTTCGCCTTCAACCTTTTTGAACTTATCTGCGGCAACATGACATACCGGACATTCTGCCGGAGCTTCAGGACCTTCGTGAACATAACCGCATACGGAACATACCCATTTCATAATAGTTTACCTCCTAAAAATCTAAAAATTCTACATAATATGATAAAATAATTCTACCACAAACGGGGTCGAATAAACAACAGCTTTTTGAAAATAGCGAGTTTTTGATTTCAAATTCTTGACAAAAAATTATCTGGAAAACGACAAGGTTTTTATGTATAATAAAATGGGGTATAAAATAAATCCACAGACCCCTGCCTAAAATTACAAGCTTAAATCTTTAAGTTAAAATCTACAATTCTTAAACCCAAAAAATCAAAAAAACTGAATTTTACCGAAAGGAAAGGAGGACTAACCTTGCATCATCATAATTTATTGCAGGACAAATTCAAGGAAGCCCTCGCCTCTGTGCTCCCGATCACATTGATCGTCATGGTGCTGTGCTTCACGATTTCACCTATTCCGAACAATATGCTTGTATCGTTTCTGACAGGAGCGGCAATGCTGATAATCGGAATGGCATTTTTTACCTTGGGTGCGGACACTGCGATGACACCGATAGGAACTAAGGTGGGAAGCTGCATCACGAAGTCAAAGAGCGTGTGGCTCATTGTTTTCGTAAGCTTTTTGTTGGGTGTTATCATCACAATATCGGAACCCGATCTTCAGGTTTTGGCAAATCAGGTGCCGACGATTCCCAATCTCGTACTGATAGGAACCGTTGCACTCGGCGTGGGTGTATTTTTGGTTGTTGCCATGCTCAGAATACTTTTCGGCATCAGCCTCAACACCTTACTTATAATCTTTTACATAATCGTTTTCGGCTTGGCAATGCTCGTGCCGAAAAACTTTTGGGCAGTAGCTTTCGACTCGGGCGGCGTTACCACAGGACCTATGACAGTTCCGTTCATCATGGCACTCGGTGTCGGCGTTTCCTCGATACGAAGCGACAGACATGCGGGTAACGACAGCTTCGGTCTGGTTGCACTCTGTTCCATAGGACCTATACTTGCAGTGCTGGTTTTGGGACTGCTTTATCCGACAGAGGGTGCGTATGTACCTGTTGAAATTCCGGAGATGGAAAACTCGCAGGACATGATTTTGCTGTTTATCAAGGCACTTCCGCAGTATTTTGAAGAGGTTGCGATAGCACTCGCACCTATAATCGTGTTTTTCTTCCTGTTTAATGCGATATACATAAAGCTGCACAAAAGACAGCTTGTGAGCATCAGCATCGGACTTGTTTTCACCTACATCGGCTTGGTACTTTTCCTTACGGGCGTTAATGTAGGCTTTATGCCTGTCGGAAACTACATCGGCAAGATGATAGGCAGCCTTTCGTTCAGCTGGATTTTGATACCTATAGCTATGCTGATAGGATACTATATAGTCAAAGCAGAGCCTGCCGTGCACGTACTTAACAAGCAGGTTGAAGAGCTTACCGCAGGCAGTATTCCTGCCAAGGCCATGGGGCTTTCGCTTTCGATAGGCGTAGCGGTTTCGCTTGCACTTGCGATGATAAGAGTTTTGACGGGAATTTCGATAATGTGGTTCCTGATTCCGGGCTATGTGCTCGCACTCGGCATGAGCTTTTATACACCGAAGATATTTACTTCCATAGCCTTTGACTCCGGCGGAGTTGCATCCGGTCCGATGACTGCGACCTTCCTGCTTCCGTTTGCGATGGGAGCCTGTGAGGCGATAGGCGGCGTGGACAGAATCGTAAGCGATGCTTTCGGCGTGGTGGCAATGGTAGCGATGA
>CAZLTX010000206.1:0-2282 GCA_964562555.1 uncultured Oscillospiraceae bacterium | reverse complement strand
TCAAGGTATGTGCGGGTGCAGGCTTCGTAGTAGTTAAGACAGGCGATATAATGACACTTCCGGGACTTCCAAAGGTTCCTGCGGCAGAGAAAATTGACATCGACGAAAACGGCGTTATCACGGGACTGTTCTAAGAAAGAACCGAACTTAACACAGTTTGAACGGCACGATTTGTTGACAGATTACTCGCTTTAATGTAAAATATGCAATATCAAAACAAAAGGTGGTGAATTTGCATGGACGACGGCGGCCCGGTCAGTATGAGGCATGAGGACTGCAGCGGTAATCTGTGTGAAAACTTAAAAAGCTGATAAAGGTATGATCATTTTGACGGTGGTCATGCCTTTTTGTGTTCAAAAAACAACAAACAAGATTAGAAACAAAAGGAGATTTGGAAAATGGCAGGTGCAATAATTTTGCAGGTAGTTCTGATAAGCTTGAATGCGATATTCGCAAGTGCCGAGATTGCGGTAATTTCGATGAACGACACCAAGCTTGAAAACATGGCACGAAAGGGCAACAAAAAGGCGAAGAAGCTCGTGGATCTGACATCACAGCCGGCGAGGTTTTTAGCTACGATACAGGTTGCGATAACGCTGGCAGGATTTTTGGGCAGTGCATATGCTGCGGACAATTTCGCACAGCCTCTCGTGCAGAAGCTTCTTGAGGTGGGAGTTCCGGCATCGGAATCGGTATTGAATTCCGTATGCGTGTTCTTGATAACAATTATAATCGCATATTTCAGCATCGTATTCGGTGAGCTTATACCAAAGCGTGTGGCAATGAATAAGACCGAGCAGATAGCACTTTCGGTGTCGGGAATTTTATCCGTCGTGTCGATAGTGTTTAAGCCGCTCGTATGGCTGCTGACGGCATCGACAAATCTGGTGCTTAGAATGATGGGAATCGACCCGAACGAGGAGGAAAGCGTGACAGAGGAAGAAATCCGCATGATGGTTACAGCAGGAAGCGAAAAGGGTGTCATCGACTCCGAGGAAAACGAAATGATTCAGAATGTTCTCGATTTCAACGATATTTCGGTCGAGGAGCTGTGTACGCACAGAACAGATGTGGTTATGATTTATACCGAGGATACACTTGAGGACTGGAAAGAAACAGTCAAGAATTCCAGACATAATTACATGCCTGTATGCGGAGAGGACAGCGATGATATTATAGGCGTACTGGATGTCCGTGAGTTCTTTCAGACAGATTGGGACGAGGAGCTTACCAAGGAAAAGGCTCTCGAAAGGTGCTTGAGAAAAGCTTTCTTCGTACCCGAAAACATGAAAGCGGACACGCTGTGCAAAAAAATGAAAGAAACGGGCGTACATTTTGCAATCGCCATAGACGAATACGGCGGTATGACCGGCGTGGCAACGATGCATGACCTTGTGGAGCTGCTTATCGGTGAGCTGTTTGAAGAAGGCGAAACGCCTAAGCCTGCGGAGATAGAAAAGCTCGAGGATGGCTCATGGCGTGTGCAGGGCTGTGCCGACATCGAAGATGTGGCAGAGGAGCTGGAAATTCACCTGCCGATAGATGAATACGACACCTTCGGAGGCTATCTGTTCGGCGAGCTGGGCAGCATTCCGCCCGACGGAGTTACCCTCGGCATGGAAACGGAGGAGCTTTTAATCAAGATAGAAAACATAAAAGAACATCGTGTTGAATCGGCGGTAATCAAAAAGAAAGTCAGCGAGCAGCAGACGGCAGAGTTTTAACAAAGGACATAACATACACTTTACAAACATTTAACTTTTCTTTTCTCAAGTTTCATATAAAATAGTATACGACGAGATATGAAAAAAACAGATTAAAACGAAAGAAAAGAAAGGTGAAAAAAGAATGGATATTTTCGGAGTGCTTCAGCTGCTCGGAGGTCTGTGCCTCTTCCTCTTCGGTATGGAAACCATGGGAGACGGTCTGAAAAAGGCCTCAGGCAGCAAACTTGAAGAAATACTCAGCAAGCTTACATCAAACGTACCTAAGGGAGTTTTGCTCGGAACTGCGGTAACTGCGGTAATTCAGAGCTCATCGGCAACTACGGTTATGCTGGTAGGCTTCGTTAATTCGGGTATAATGTCGCTCAGACAGGCGATTCCCGTAATCATGGGTGCGAACATAGGAACAACGGCAACGGCATGGCTGCTCAGTCTTTCGGGAATCGAGGGAGACAGCTTCTTGATTCGGATGCTTCAGCCGATGTCATTCTCGCCGATACTTGCGGCGGTTGCCATCGTGTTTATGATGTTCCTCAAGAGCGAGAAAAAATACAATAT
>CAZLTX010000205.1:1175-2282 GCA_964562555.1 uncultured Oscillospiraceae bacterium | reverse complement strand
TCTGCGATTTTTCGTCTGGCGTGATAGACCTCTTCGCCTGTTTTCATCGACATGTAATGCCCCGATCTGCCCGGATTGCCGCAGTATTTCAGTATACATTCCTCCATAGCCGTCAGCATTCCTCTCGGTTTCGGGTAAGATGTGGCACTGTTATCCAGATATATCATAAGCCTTTCCTCGCAATAGAAAAATAGAGGACACTTCTGTCCTCTACATACTATGCTTTATTAAGCTATGCTGTGCATACATATCCGTCCGAGCCTATATCCCTGCACTCGCATAATGCATAATGCAAACCGTAAGCGTCAAGCTGTAAGCATCAAACCACGACCTGCAAGCCGCAGACCGCAAAGCGTTTGCAATACACACTCACTCGCCATGGCTGCTAAGACCGCTGCCGCTTATCGGAATCGCATCGCCCGAATATGTGGCCTTGCTCCTCAGATTTGCCTTGAAAAAGTCCTTATCCCTTGCCAGTATCTCTCTCAGCTCTCTGTATGTCTGCCCGAAGTAGCTCTGCTGATCCGAGGCAACGCCCACCGCCTCAAGTCCGAGCTTGTTTGCGATATACAGTGCCCTGTACTCGTGGTACTTCTGTGTCACGATGATTGCACGCTCTGCCTTAAAGATGTCTATCGCTCTGTACATCGAATCATAGGTCGAAAATCCCGCATGGTCGCAGAAAATATCCTTTTCCGGAACTCCCGCCTCCTTGGTATACTTAAGCATTACATGTATTTCGTTATGCCCTACCTGTCCGTTGTCACCGCTGAGCAAAAGCTTCGGAACTATGCCCTCCTTATAAAGAGCAATCCCCGCATCGAGCCTGTCCTTGAGCATGGGCGACGGCGTATTTTCGTCCTTGATACCGCAGCCGAGCACTATCGCACAATCTGCTGCATACTCATCAAGACTGCTCTTTACGATTGAATTTATCTCAAGGTCGTAAGGCATCACATATAAAATTTTGTCCTCGGTCTGCCCCTTTACATGATTGTTGAGCAGCACTGCCGACAATATTCCTATCATCGCAAGTGCTATCAAAGCCACCAGCAGCCGTAAAAAGAAATTCTTGATTTTGCTCATTTCCGCACCCCTTTCAAGTCT
>CAZLTX010000205.1:0-1075 GCA_964562555.1 uncultured Oscillospiraceae bacterium | reverse complement strand
TTTGCAAAATTATTGCCCGAGAAATTCTTCCTTGAGAATCGAATATACCAGATTATCTCTGTCCGTACCGTCGTAAATGTGGTAGCCCTTACGCTGAATACCCTCGAACTTGAAACCGCATTTTTCAATCACTCTCTGAGAGCGTTTATTTTCCGGTCCGGTACATATCGCCATTATTACTATATCAAGCTCACGGAACGCATAATCCATCACGGCATGTGCCGCCTCCGTCATATATCCGTGCCCCCAAAATTCCTCGCCGAGAGAGTAGCCAAGCTCAAGACTCTTTACATCTTCTCTGCGTCTGTCCGGCTCAAGTCCGATACTTCCCATGACCTTGCCGCTTGCCTTATCACGAATTGCCCACACCTTATGCGGCATGAAAAGCGTTTCTATGATTTCCTTGGATTCTTCAAGGCTTTTGTGCGGACTCCAGCCTGCATTCGGACCGACATTTGGGTTCTTGGCGTATTCATACAGCCCCTCAACGTCTGCCTTGTCAAGCGTCCACGGTGTCAAAAGCAGTCTTTCCGTTTCCAGCTTTCTTATCTCTCCCATTTCTCTCTCCTTTCGCTTTACTCCGTCGTACTCAATATCTCCTTGTTCTTGGTTTCTATTTGACTTACCTTCATGTTCGCTGCGTCCTCAGGGTCAACATCCTCCAAAAGTCCGAGTATGCCCTCGCCGAGATAAATCGTTTTAAGCTCCTCTCCGTCAAGAGTTACCTTGCTGTACGATGTGAAATTCTTACCCTTGATGTAATACTTCTCGCCTATCTTAAATACGCCCTCTATCTCGATATCGTTGACTCCCATCTTCAGCTTGGTCGCCTCGAACGGATTGCTGCCGCCGTAGATGTAATTTTTGCCGTAGAGCATATCATAGCCGAGAGCCTTCAAATCCTCAAGATATGTTTCGCTGTTTTTATGATTTTGCTGATAGGTGAAAACAGTACCCACCTGCATGTCAACCATGTCCATCATATGTGCTGCAAGCTGATATGTGTGGAGATTTTCGTCGTCCTTTTTCAGTCCCATGTTATCCCAAATCAAATACTGCGTGCCGTACAAGTCTC
>CAZLTX010000204.1:0-2298 GCA_964562555.1 uncultured Oscillospiraceae bacterium | reverse complement strand
GACTCTCGGTTTTCCCGAGAACGATTCTTCATTTTGATATAGGCAGAGAAAAATCCGTCAAGGCCTTGGAAGAGGCTATGGCGACTGATAAACTTTTATTTTTGACATCTCAGAAGGACGAAAACATTCTGATACCGACTCCGGACGATTATTACCATGTGGGTACGGTCGTAAGAGTTAAGCAGATGTTGAAAATTCAGGGCGATGCGGTTCGTGTGCTCGTAGAGGGACAGTACAGAGCCGTACTGGAGGAAATCAAAGAAGACGAGCCTTTCCTCCTGAGCGAAATATCAAGGGCAGAGATAACGGAGGCGGATCCGCAGGAGCTTGAGGTTCAGGCGATGATACGCTCTGTGCTCGATGCTTTCGACGAATATATTTCGTTACAGCCTAATATCAAAGATGAAGTCTATGATTTGATAAGCTCTATCGAGGAGCCGGATATATTCGCAGACACGATTGCGATGCAGTTAGATGTTAAAATTTCAGCCAAGCAGGAGGTGCTTGAGGCCTTTGACGTAAAGAAAAGACTTCAGGCGGTAAACAGAATTCTGCTCGAAGAAAACGAGATACTCAAGCTCGAACGTGACATCAGCGAAAAGGTTCAGGAGAGCGTCAAGCAAAACCAAAAGGAATATATCCTGCGTGAGCAGATGAAGGTAATCCAGGACGAGCTCGGCTACGGCGAGGAGGCCGCCGCTGAGGCTGCAAGATGGCTTGAGGAGCTTGAGGCACTGGAGCTTGACGAAAAAATTACTGACAAGGTAAAAAAAGAAATAAACAAATTCATGAAGATGGCACCGAACTCGGCGGACGGTGCGGTTATCAGAAACTATGTGGAAACGATTTTGGGTCTGCCGTGGAAAAAATCTGCCAAGACAAACGCCGATTTGAAACGTGCGGAAAAGATTCTCAACGAGGATCATTACGGACTCGAAAAGGTCAAGGAGAGAATTCTCGAATACCTTGCGGTCGTTCACCTCAACAAGGCACTGAAAGGACCTATAATTTGTTTAGTAGGGCCTCCGGGCGTAGGTAAGACCTCTATAGCAAGGTCTATCGCAAGAGCTACGGGCAGAGATTTTGTACGTATGTCGCTCGGCGGCGTTCGTGACGAGGCGGAAATCAGAGGACACAGAAGAACATATATCGGAGCAATTCCGGGAAGAATCATATCCTCGCTCAAGGATGCGGGTACGAACAACCCTGTATTCCTTTTCGACGAGGTTGACAAGATAGGTGCGGACTTTAAGGGAGATCCCGCATCGGCACTGCTTGAGGTTCTCGACCCTGAGCAGAACAAGGAATTTACGGATCACTTCCTTGAGGTTCCGTTCGACCTTTCCAAGGTGATGTTCATAACGACGGCAAACAGCGTGGAAACGATTCCTCGTCCGCTGCTCGACAGAATGGAGGTCATCGAGGTTTCGGGCTACACCGAAGAGGAAAAGGTCAAAATCGCACAGCAGTATTTGATACCTAAGCAGATAAAGGCACACGGTCTGAAGCCTAAGAATTTCTCGATGAGCGAAAAAACTCTCAGAGATTTGATTAACTTCTACACAAGAGAGTCCGGCGTGCGTAATCTTGAGAGAGAAATCGGAAGCCTTTGCCGTAAGGTGGCAAGAAAGATCGTAAGCAGGAAGGGCACTGCTTTTAAGATCACACCTACGGGACTTGAAAAATATTTAGGCAAGAAAAAGTACAGATATGATGTGGTGGAAGGCAAAAGTGAGGTCGGCGTAGCAACGGGCATGGCATGGACACAGGTTGGCGGCGATACGCTCTTCATTGAAACCGCACTGGTGCCGGGCAAGGGAAAAATCCAGCTCACCGGACAGCTCGGAGATGTGATGCAGGAATCCGCAAAGGCGGCTATTACATATATCCGTTCCATATCCTCTGAGTACGGCATAGAGGACTTCTATGAAAAGTACGATCTGCATATCCATGTTCCGGAGGGTGCGGTACCTAAGGACGGACCGTCTGCGGGCGTGACGATGTTCACCTCCGTTATGTCCGCACTGACAGACAATCCGATTAAGAAGGATGTCGCTATGACGGGAGAAATCACCCTGAGAGGTAAAATCCTTCCTGTCGGCGGAATCAAGGAAAAGGTACTGGCGGCTCACAGAGCGGGAATCAGAACGATTCTGCTGCCTGCCGAAAACGAGGCCGACATTGACGATATTCCGCAGAGCGTAAGAAAAGAGCTTAATTTCGTGCTTTTGAAAAATGCTCGTGAAGCATTGAAATATGCTATGGAAAAATGTTAGGAAATGTAGTATGATTATAAAG
>CAZLTX010000203.1:0-2322 GCA_964562555.1 uncultured Oscillospiraceae bacterium | reverse complement strand
ATATTTTTATTTTTGTTTACTTGGCAATTTTATATGTCACATTTGACCATGCCGAGTAGATACGCTGTCCGCCGACTTCACGGTATGCACGCAGCTTATAGTAATAACGGGTTCCCTTATCCAAGCTTGAGGTGTTCTTGAATTTGAACTTGGTCGAATCCTTGAGCAGGGTGTAGCCGTCTGTCTTGGAGGTCGATTTCCAAAGCTCGTAGCCGTCGATGCTGTCACAAACGGCTGCACCGTCTATGCTGCCGTCCTCGGAAGAAGCTGCGGAAACCGTCCATGTCAGATTCATCGCACCCTTGGAGGCTTTAGATTCAGCCTTGACGCTTACAAGTGCCATCTGCTCGGAGACCTCTGTACGAAGCTGCTTGAGCTGCTCGTATTCAGCCAAAATCTGCTGATACTCGAAGTCGGAAACCATGCTCTTTGCCGTGTCATTGAACAGTGCCGACCATGTCTGAGAGCCGACATTTCCGGTATTGTTGATACCATGCATTACCTGGAATTTTGTAACCGCCTCGACAAGCTCAGGAGTATATGAGCTTTCTTCACCGACTGCGGAGTCACCGTAGAGGTAGCTGTAGCTGTCAAATGCCTTGTAATAGCCGAGCTCGTTCAGACGCTTTGCGACTGCTTGAATATAAGGAACACGAGAGCTTCCGGCTTCGTCCGGAGTGAGGTAGTATTTGTAGCTGTCCGGATTGAGTGCGAAACGTATGCTGTAGCCGACCGCCTTTGGTGTAAAATGATAAGTTGTCTTGGTCGAAAGTCTGTTTCCGCTTCCGATGCTGTAAACACCGTCGAGCTTATAGCCGATATCCGGCTTGGAATAAAGCGAAAAGCTGCTGTTCTTGTATGCCGTATCAAGCGTAAAATAGAAGCTTCCGTTTTCACCCGCCTCGAAGCTGCGGTTTTGCCCGTTGACATATATCGAAAGTGTTTTCATCGGATTGTCCTGTGCTCTTACATAGCTGAGCTTATAGCAGTTCGAAAGGTTCACGCTCGTAAGCTCGTTGCTTTGCAGATAAACACTCTTGAGTGCGGGTGAGTTGGATAAGTCTGCGGTTTCAAACTCATTGTGGTGAGATGAGAACAGCGTCATCTTCGTAAAGCCCGGAAGATAAAGCTCGCCCGTAAAACCCTTGTAGCTCCATTGGATTTGAGAGGTTTTTCCGCTGCCGTTCGTCATGAAGTGGGACTTTGTACCGTCACCCCAGGTGGAGGTGTCATATGCGGAATATGTGCTGTCCATCGCCTGACCGTTGGTTTTGTAGCTGCCCTCTACCGTCTGATTGAGAAATGCACGCAGTGTCGTGATTTCATAAGGATCGTCGATGTATTTGCCGTAGCGGTAGTCAGGGTAGATGTTCATATATACATGGCTTGTGGCAATCTGCTCGTCGGTCGGGTCGAAATATGTGTAGTTTGTAAGTCCGGTATATGTCCATGCACCCGTAGTCTTGTTGTATTTGTTGGTGGTGCCGACGGTCGGATCGACGAAAATCCATTTGCCGTTCACATAGGATTCTGCCCACCAGTGGTCGCGGACATCAATGTTGTCCTCGGTCAGCCAGTCGTTGGACGGAACCGCAAGGCGATGTCCGTATACGAAACGTGTCGGTATACCCTGTGCACGGGCAAGAGCAAGATAAATAGCCGAAAAGCCTTGACAGGTTGTGTGTACACGACCCGATACGCTGTTTGCACTGCTCAGTCCGTATTCGTGGTGATAAATATTGTCGTAAGGATCCGCATACTGGTATGAGTGCGTGGAAAACGCCACCGAATCATAGTAGAAATTCGAGGCGGTGTATTCGTAAATCTTCAAAAGCTTTTCGTAGTCGTTTGCGGCACCTGCGGTGATGCGATCGGAAACATTTTTGATGAAGTTGATTTTGCTCGATGTCATGGTCGCATATACATTGGTAGCCGGATTTCTGAGCACGAAGCGGATATCTTCAAGAGTGTTGTCAAGGTATAAATCGGTGCTGTAAAGCTCGCCGATTTTGCGAATGGAATTGTTGTATTCGATTACATCCTTGTATCGCAGAATTTTTACCTTGCCGTTTGTGACCTTGATTTCCATGTTCTTGTAAAGAACGCCGCTTGATTTGTAGTTATGAGCTTCGGCATCGGCAGCCGTCGCACATCTGCGAAGATATAAATTGTAGTAACCGTTAGGAACATCAAAGCGTTCCATGTCGAGGTAGTAGGTGAAACCGTAAAGCTGTGTGCCGTCGCTTGCGGTGCTCAGCTTGGGTTCAACGAAGATATCGAGGTCGATGTCACCCTTGTTTTCTCCGACTCTGTAGAGGGAAA
>CAZLTX010000202.1:0-2325 GCA_964562555.1 uncultured Oscillospiraceae bacterium | reverse complement strand
CTGCGGCATAAGCGATAAGACCAAGGAAAAATTCGCAGGCTCGCTCATAACCTATTTGGATAAAACTTCTCTGCTGAATTAAAGCCGAAACATTTTCGAAAATAAGCATGCCGAAGGTATATCGTATCGAAAAGCTTTTGAAACAGCAAAAATCGCCTCGCTTGAGGCGATTTTTTGATGTTTTGATATTCTTTGCTTGTGTTTATGATTCGATTTACGGCAGGCATGATTTTTCAGCAGTCATGCCTATCGCCGATTTCTCACTTATATTTATATGTATATGCATTATGCACCGAAACCTGTGAATACCGCAACTACCATCAATACTGCCTGTACAGCAACGATAACGCCGAAGATTGGGAATATGAACTTCCACCATTTTTCAACCTTAACGCCTGCAAGACCTGCCATGATAGCAGCATAAGCCGTAGGCCATACGATGTTGGATAAACCGTCACCGAACTGGAATGCAAGTACTGCTGTATCTCTTGTAATTCCGAGAAGGTCAGCAACAGGAGCCATGATAGGCATCGAAGTTGCAGCCTGACCTGAACCTGACGGAATGAAGAAGTTGAGCAGCGTCTGCATGATCAGCATTGCGATTGCTGACAGCCATGTAGGCAGATATGACAGCGGCAGTGAGAATGCGTATACAACAGTATCGATGATGTTGCCTGCTTGAAGTACCATCAAGATGGAACGTGCAAGACCTATCATCATAGCTGCCGTAGTAGCTTCTATGAAGCCTTTGGAGAAAATGTCACCGATTTCATTGATGTCGTAACGCATGATGATTGCAGCTACGATACCCATGATAAGGAATACTGCGGACAGCTCTGCGAAATACCAGCCGTGAACCTTGGTTCCCCAAACAACGAAACCGATTGCTACAAGTAAGTCGAGCAGAACAAGCTTTTGCTTGAGTCCGAATTCCTTTTCTTCTACACTTCCGCCGGAGCTTAACAGCTCTGTGAAGTCATCTCCGTAAACCAAGCTCTTGGTAGGATCTTCTTTAACCTTTAATGCATAACGCATTACGAGGATAGATGCAACGATGAGCATAACAACGTGGCAGATAACACGGTAGCCTGCACCGGACATATATTCAACCTCTGCGATACCCTGAGCTACGCCGACAGTGAACGGGTTCATTGCCGCACCTGAATATCCGATACCTGCACCGAGTGCAACTACTGCCAAGCCTACAACCGCATCATATCCGATACCGATGAATATTGCTGCGAAAATAGGAATGAACGGCAGCCATTCTTCGAACATACCTACCGTAGATGAACCTAATCCGAACAGAGCCATGAAAAGCGGAATAATAATAATGCTGCTCTTGCCCTTGAAAATCTTCATAAGTACAACTACCAGTCCGTCGAACGCACCGCTCTTGATGATGAAGGTCGTCGATGCAAACGCAATAAATACGAAGAAAATAATTTCGGAAGCGTTTACCATGCCGTTAAATACCGACTGGAATAACTGAAAGAAACCTACCGGAGAAGGATCTACCTCATGCCATGTGCCTGCTACAGCTACCATACGGCCTGCCTCATTTTCAACACGCTCGAATTCGCCTGCAGGAACTAACCATGTCAAAACGCCTGATAAAAATGTAATTCCGAATAAAATAATAAATATGTGCGGGAGTTGGAATTTTTTCTTCTCGCCAATTTTTGGACCATTACTCATAAAAATGTCCTCCCTTTCTCTTAAAAAATTTTTGAAAATAATTGTAACAAATCATAAACGCAATTTATTTATCACACAGCAGGTGAATCATATCCATGTAAATCTCCTTTGACTTTTCTAAGGATTCAACGCTTATATGTTCATTTGCTTCATGTGCTGTCATAGGGCCCGGACCAAAAATCACTCTGTCGCCCTCAAAGAACGATGCCTCGGTGATGCCGAAGAACGGCTGCCCTTTCTTTCCTGCTTTTTCTTCATATACATGAACAAGCTCGCTGTTGTTTTGGAACGACGGAATATCGTTTATTATCTCATAGGTTCCGTCCAATCCCTCGAGAGCCTTGTCCACTGTTTCTCGGATAAGCGGATATTCTCTTTCTGAATCGCAAATTCTGAAATCGAGATATACTGTAGTCTTATCCGGCACCTTGTTTATCGATGTGCCTCCATCTATGATGCCTATATTCATCGTCGGATACGGTACGCCGAAGAACGGACTCGGATTTTTTCTCAGCTCCTCTTCAAAGTCCATCATGCGGTTAAGAAATCGTACCGCATTTTTATTTGAGCTTTTGCCGTCGATAGGCATGCTGGAATGTGTGGTAACGCCCGTGAATGTGAATATGT
>CAZLTX010000201.1:0-2337 GCA_964562555.1 uncultured Oscillospiraceae bacterium | reverse complement strand
GTTAAAAAGTTTTTACCCTATCAAATAGTATAGCATGGTTGATTTTTTAACGAAAATATATTAAAGTTATTATAGAGTATAAATATTTCTGATTTGTATTTTCGCAGAGATGCGGTATCATTATAGTATAAAAGGAAATGGTGAGAGAATGGATATCAAACAACTGAATTACTTTGTGCAGATTGCTCAATGCGGAAGTTATTCCTTGGCTTCTCAGAAATTATACATTTCACAGCCGGCACTGAGCAAGGTTATAAAGAACATGGAAGACGAGATGGGCTTCACGCTGTTTTATACCTACCAGAGAAGACAGAAGCTCACTGATGCCGGACAGATTTTTTATGAAAAAGCTGTAAAGCTTATCGAAAGCTACAACGATCTGATACAGACTACTTATGTAGAGGAATGCATCAACAAGGGGCATCTCAAGATCGGTCTGTCTGTAGCAGCGGGCGGAGCACTGTTTTCACACATAATTCCGGGATTTACTAAACAATATCCGCAGATCACCTTTTCCATTCTGGAAAGGGAGACGAATATTTTAAAAGAGGAACTGTTAAAGAAGAATTTAGACGCTGCGTATATCGATCTTTATCACTTCAATCGGGCAGATGACAGAGAAAACTTCGAGGTTTATGAGCTCTTTAAGACTGAAAATGTGCTGGTTGCATCTGTTGACAATCCGATTATAGAGAAAGCTGAAATCAGCTATGAAGAGTTACAGGATCAGAAGCTTATTCTATACAACGGGGGCAAGGAAGTTGCAAGCCAGACTGAGATAGAAATGAAGAAGATGGGTATGACACCGAACATTGCTTTTGTTTCGACGCAGTGGAACTTTATTTTGGATGCGGTTGCGTATAACATGGGTGTGGTTTTGTGTCCTTACTATATATATCAGAAGCACAAGAATCCGCAGATTACTTATGTCAGAATCAAGCCGGAGCTGGCATACCGACAGATTGGCATAATAACCAAGACGAACGAGTATAAAACACGGGCATGTACATGTTTTCTGGAATACGCATCAGAGCTGAGCAATTACGAGGGCGTAACGCAGAGGCTTTGTGTACCTGATAAATAGTTTCGAATTCGACTCCTTTCGGACATACGAAAACAGAAACGGAGAATATGTTATGAAAGGAAAAATTGTTTATTTTGAGGGCAGTAAAAAGTTTGGCGTGGCTGAACATGAGCTGCCGGAGGTTGAACCCGGTGCGGTGCTTGTTAAGGTTTTGTGTACCAATATATGCGGATCCGATGTTAAAAACTGGCTCGGCACATCTTCTGTTGGAATTGGTGCGAAACCGACATGTCAGGGACATGAATTTGTAGGTGAGATATATCAGCTCGGCGAAGGCGTGGAAACCGACAGCATGGGTCAGGCGGTTAAAGTGGGCGACAGGGTTGTGGCACCGTATTATATCACCTGCGGTTCTTGTGATGCGTGTAAGGCGGGACGCTATGATCTTTGTGAAAATGCATATATTCATTTGGGAACCGAGCCGACGCAGTGGCCGTATTTCGGCGGGACTTTTGCATCTCACTATTACATTTACCCGGATCAGAAGTTCTATAAGGTACCGGACAGCGTACCGAACGAGCTTGCGGTTGGTGTGAACTGTGCTTTTTCACAGGTTTATTACGGACTTGACAGATCAGGTCTGACAGCCGGAGAAACCTTGCTTATTCAGGGTGCAGGAGGCTTGGGACTTTATGCGGCAGCTATTGCAAAAGAAAAGGGTGCACGCGTGATTATGATAGACGGTGTTGCGGAACGCTTGGAATTTGCTAAACGCTTCGGAGTTGATGTAACCATTAATCTTAATGAGCACAAGGAGCTTGAGGAACGAGAACAGCTTGTGAAGGAGCTTACGGGCGGCAAGGGCGTAAATGTGGCTCTTGAGGTTACAGGCTTTGCGGGTGCTTTCGAGGAGGGCATACGCCATTTGGCAATCATGGGAAGATATATCGTAATCGGAATCAACTCGACTGCGGTAAACGCTACGATTTCACCGGGATATATCACGAGAAAAGCATTGACCGTTTACGGTGTGGTAAGATATCTGCCGGAATATCTGCATAAGTCACTTAAATTCCTTGAAGAAAATCAGGACAAGTATCCGTTCAATGAATTCTCTGAAAAGACATTTAAGCTTGATGAGATAGGCGAGGCTTTGAGACTTTCTTCAGAAAAGAAAATAACAAGAGCGATTATAAAGCCGTAAAGCGGAGCTAATATAAAAGAGAGTCTGGGGTCAGGCTCTCTTTATCTTATTCATGATTTGATCTATGGCATCTATAGCAGCGAAGCGGAAACCGTTTTTTTCGAGGGCT
>CAZLTX010000200.1:0-2360 GCA_964562555.1 uncultured Oscillospiraceae bacterium | reverse complement strand
CTTCCAGAGCCAAAGGCTTTGCCATGGCAATTTCGACGATAACGGCATCTGCCTCAGCAACATATGTAGGAGTATTTCCGACAGAGGTGGTAGGAATCAAATTACCGTCTTCGGTGATTGCCAAGGCTTCGACCAAAGCGATTTCAGGCTTCTTAACCTGACCCGATGCAATAAACTCGGGACTTCTGCCAAGATGCATATCCATGTAAGCTACATTTCCGGCATTTATTGCTTTTCTGAGTGATGCGTTGGTCTGATAAGGCAGACGTTTTCTTATGATACCGGCCTCAGTCAATTCTGTGTCAACCTCAGGTCCGACGGAGGCACCCGAATAAAGGTCGATTTTAATTTTTCTTCCCGCCTTTGCCTGCTCAGCCAAAGCGTGCGGCACAGCCTTGGGATATCCGGCGTTGGTAAAACCGCTGATCCCGACAGCCATACCGTCCTGTATCATAGAGGCAGCCTCGTCAGCCGTGCATATAAGCGAAAAAGCACGCTCGCTTCTGAGGCGTTCCCGTAAGGCTTCCTTTGAATAGTTTGAATTCTCATTTGAAATTTCTACGTTTGTCATTTTCTGAACCTCTCAATATTTGAAATTTGGATTTGTGCACATATATCTGGCAATCTGCCGATTTTGCGGCAGTCGTTTATATCCGTATATCAAAAAGTATATATTATTTTTAATAAAGTCGCAAGCTGCTGATTGAATTCTTTTTGCATTTCCGTTATAATAAGCTCAAGGTGTCAGCGAAAGACTTTTTTGCAGGTCTTTCGGAAACCACAGAGAACAATAAAAAGAATCATCAAGAGAGGAAAAGAACAGAGGGCAGGACGAAATGAGAAAAACCAAAATAATCTGTACACTCGGACCGGCATCGACCAACGAAGAAATGATAAAAAAGATGCTTATTGCGGGAATGAATGTGGCGAGAGTCAATTTTTCGCACGGTACACATGAGGAGCACGGCAAGACCATAGATCTCTTCAGAAGTGTTCGTGACGGCATCGGAGCGGCAGCTGCCGTGATGCTTGATACGAAAGGACCGGAAATCCGTACGAGAGATTTTAAGGACGGCAGGGTTGTACTGAATGCGGGGCAGACATTTACCTTGACCACAGAAGAGCTTTTGGGAGATGAGTCAAGAGCCTCGATCACATATAAGAATTTGCCGGCAGAGCTGAAAAAGGGTGATGAGGTTCTGATCGACGACGGCAAGCTCAGACTTAAGGTTGAACAGACGACCGCAGCGGAGATAGTGTGCAGGGTTTTGACAGGCGGAGAGGTAAGCAACCATAAAGGCATAAATGTGCCGAATGTGGCACTTTCAATGGAATATCTGAGCAACACGGATAAGGAAGACCTGCTGTTCGGAATCAAGAAAAACGTCGATTATGTTGCGGCATCATTTGTCAGACGTGCAGAAGATGTCAAAATACTGCGTGAATTTCTCGATGCAAACGGCGGAAACGACATAAAGATAATTTCGAAAATTGAAAATATCGAGGGTATAGATAATTTTGAGGAAATACTTGACGAATCTGACGGAATAATGGTTGCCAGAGGAGATATGGGCGTGGAGATAAACTTTGCACGACTTCCTGGCATCCAAAAACGTTTTATCAAACGCTGCCAGCAAAGCGGAAAAACCGTAATCACCGCAACGCAGATGCTGGAATCCATGATAAAAAGCCCTATTCCGACCAGAGCCGAAATCACAGATGTGGCGAATGCTGTATTTGACGGAACCTCTGCGGTTATGCTTTCGGGAGAAACCGCTATGGGTCAATACCCTGCAGAGGCGGTAGCTGCGATGGCAAAGATTGCAGAGCAGGCGGAAAAGGACGATCCGAGATTTCTGCCGGGAAGCAATGTCTGGTATGAGATGGACTCCACGGATACGACCAATGCCGTAGGTCATGCGGCATGCACGCTTGCAAGGGACATCAATGCCAAGGCGATAATGAGCATTACCAAGTCAGGCTATACGGCACTGAGAATGAGCAAGTTCCGCCCGGCAACACGGCTCATTGCGGCAACACCGCACGAAAAGACCTATCATCAGATGGCACTCCTGTGGGGCGTATACCCGCTGATGGTGGAAAATCTAATGAATGTGGACGTGCTTGTTTACAGATGCCTTGAAGAGGGCAGAAAGAAAGGCTTGCTTGAGAAAGGCGACAAGGTGGTAATCAGTGCGGGAGTTCCGCTCGACATTACCGGAATGACAAATATGATAAGAGTAGAGCTCGCATAGGTCGAGCTCGTATAGGGCTGAGAGGGGATTAGAGTCACGCAACAAATAAAAGGAGTGTACGCAGTACGGCGAATATCGTCGGCAAACGGCACTCCTCATTTTTTA
>CAZLTX010000199.1:0-2404 GCA_964562555.1 uncultured Oscillospiraceae bacterium | reverse complement strand
ACACGGCTCAGTATTACAAAACCTCGCCGTACATAAGGCGAGCTTTTGAAATGCTTGATACCGCTCGCCCGGTCATCTCGTCGAAAACACTCAAAGCGGATTATGACGGTGCTTACAGTGCCATACTTGAAGAATGTGAGGCTCTCGGAGTTCGGTATATAGATATTTTTTTGCTGCATGAAGTAAGAAGCGGGCAGTTCGCCGAAAGGCGAGCCGCATGGCAGGCTCTTAAAGATGCTAAGTCGGCAGGACTGGTCAAAGCCATCGGCATCTCCACCCACCACGTCGATGTGGTGGAGGAACTGACCGCGGTGCCCGAATGTGATGTCATATTTCCGCTGCTAAACTATGCCGGAATGGGGGTCCGCCGCGGAAGCGAAGCTTCCTCCTGCGAAGACATGGCGGCGGCTGTCGCCGCCGCAGCCTTCGCAGGCAAGGGCATCTACATTATGAAGGCCCTTGGCGGCGGCAACCTTGCCTCAAGCTACCAAACCGCACTCGACTATGTTTTCGCACAGCCGGCTGTCAGCTCCGTTATGCTCGGCTTCGGCTGCAAGCACGACATCGACGACATACTTTCCTATATGGACGGAAGTATGCCTGCCGACTACAGTCCCGATGTCTCCGAAAAGCGGGTACACATAAATCAGGAGGACTGCGAGGGCTGCGGTACCTGCCTTCGCATCTGTCACTCGCAGGCAATCGTCTACAACAAAAATGGATTGGCTGAAATCAACCAATCCAAATGTATAACCTGCGGCTACTGTGCCCAAGGCTGCCCTGTGCGGGCGATTATAATGTATTAAGCTCCGTATAAAATAAACTGCTGTTATTCCTTTATTTCGCTGTATTGCCGATTGAAAATCGGTTAAAACTAGCTGCAAAGCTGTTTTGCGGCTTGATTTTTTGCAGAAATCCGAGTAAAATAAAGTTAGACTTTATTTTGCTCGAAAACGAGGTGGTTTGTTTGTATATTAAACGACATTTGGAAGAACAGATTTTAAGTGCTTCACAATACTATCCGGTCGTCATGGTATGCGGTCAGCGTCAAGTCGGAAAATCTACCATGCTCAACCAAATTCGCACGCCTGAGCGTCGCTATGTTACTCTCGATGACGGTAATGCACGCCGTCTTGCCGCAACAGATCCCGCACTGTTTTTTGAAACCTACGGCTATCCGCTGCTGATTGATGAGTTTCAGCGTGTTCCGTCTATTTTGCTTGAAATGAAGAAAATAGTTGATCAAAAGGCACTTGCAGGTGAGAACAATGCCGGAATGTTTTGGCTTACAGGTTCACAAAAATTCAAAATGATGCAGAATGTTTCCGAATCATTGGCAGGTCGCATTGCAATCTTCGATATGTCCGGTCTTTCCGCCTCGGAAATCGAAGAACGTCCCGCTGCCTTATTCCGTCCCGAGCTGCAAGCTCTGCGTGAGCGGCTCGAAAGCAGCAAAGAAAAGAATGTTCATCAAATATATGAGGATATTTTTCGCGGTGGAATGCCAAAGCTTCGCACTACCACGCTTGATCGTGACCGTTTCTACATGGACTACGTCAATACCTATATTGAGCGGGACATAAAGGATTTGGCTCAGGTCGGTAAGCTGAACGAATTTTACGACTTTTTGGTTTTTATGGCTGCACGCACGGGACAAGAACTGAAATACGATGAAATAGCAAATGCAATCGGTATTTCTCAGCCGACTGCAAAAGCATGGGTAACAATATTGGAGCGTTCGGGCATCATTTTTATTCTTCGTCCGTATTTTTCAAACATCACCAAGCGGCTCATCAAAACCCCGAAAATGTATTTTATGGATACCGGTCTTGCAGCCTATCTGTGCCGTTGGCCGAACGCCGAAACCTTGGAAAACGGGGCAATGGACGGTGCATTTCTTGAAACCTATGTTGTAACGGAAATCGTCAAAAGCTACTACAACGCAGGAAAAGCCGCAGACCTGTTTTACTATCGTGACATTGATAAAAAGGAAATCGACCTGCTCATAGTTGAGGGCGATAAAATGTATCCTATAGAAATCAAAAAAAGCAAAGAACCGGCAAAACCCGATAAAAACTTTTCGGTTTTAAGTCGGCTTGCTGCAGATATTCAGCCCGGCATTATACTCTGCATGAGCGACGAGCTCATACCGTATAATCGTGAGGCGTGGTACTGCCCTATCTCAGTGATATAAGAAAGTCGGCTACGCCGATTATATTTCAGAGGTAGACTTTCTTGATATTCCGGAAATATCAAAACGATATTTCCTACATAATAAAAAACAAAACCCGAGAAAAATAAAGTCTGACTTTAGATTTCTCGGGATTATTTCAGCGTATGACCTTTACATGCATCGTTTCCATTACTGCCAGTGCCGCCTCGCCGAGTGCATCGTCGTTGCTCG
>CAZLTX010000198.1:0-2409 GCA_964562555.1 uncultured Oscillospiraceae bacterium | reverse complement strand
TATATCCGCCGTAAAGCAGAGCCTTAAAGGAGGCTATCGTAGCGTGACCGCAGAGATCGACCTCGGCAGCCGGAGTAAAATATCTTATCTGAAATTCCTTATCACTGAGCCTGCGTATAAAAGCGGTTTCGGAATAACGCAGCTCGGCAGCGGTTTTGACCATAGTTTCGTCGGACGGAAAAGCTGCTCCGTCCGGAAGAACAACAACCCCGGCAGGATTTCCCCCGAAGCTCTGCTCTGTAAATGCATCTACAATATAAAACTTCATTTTTCGCCCTCCTTCCGCCGCAAGTCTGCGGCTCATAATCAAATTATATATCTTTTCGCATATGCTGTAAATCAGAAATTTTCCAAAAATAAAGTGCGGGAAGCCTATCACGGCTTGACCCGATGGCAGGCAATGTGGCATAATAAGTAAAAGAATTTATAAATACACGGATTTATGCGGAAAGGCAAAATGATGAAAGAATACAAATACCCCGATAAAGATGATTTACTTACCTGTGAACTGATTGGCAGCGAGTATGACGGCAAGTATTGGGAAGAATCAGAAAAGGCACTGATTGAGCTGGCAACATCGAAAATTGAGAACTCTGTCAAGCCGAGAGAAGAAAAAAGATTACTTGACGTAGGCTGCGGCATGGGCAGGCTTTTTGAGTTTTTCGCACCTCATGTCGGAGAGATAGTCGCTGTGGAGCCTGACAGCGAGAGGTATGAACAGGCTGCGTACACAGCGGGCGTATTAAACGGCAGGGCAGCGGCGGGCGGTCACGACGGGTGCAGGGTTCATGTGACGAACGGTGACATAAGTACGGTGCCGAGCGGAGAAAAATTTGATGTGGTGCTTTCAAGTCATGTTTTGCAGCATATACCGCATGATGTTTGCAGAAAGCTCATGCAGGATATGACGCAGCACATGAACGAGGACGGACTTTTGATATTGACAAGCACTTTCACACCGGGGGAGTCGGACAGATTTTACCGTGAGAGCCGTAAGGACGGAAAACGTGTGAGCGAGGAAAGCGATTATGAAGGCTTTGAGGCTTTGTTTTCGGAGGAAAACGTACTGCCTGTAAGAATGTTTTCTGAAAAAACGATTAAAGAGCTTGCACAGGAGTGCGGACTTGAGCTTGTGGAGTATAGATGCTACCATTATGAAGGACATCATTCGGCGAGCGACGACGAGTCCGCAAATATGAGCGGCGATGTAAGCGGAGCGAGAGATAGCTTTGCCATATTCAAAAAAGCTCTTACCATAGACGCAAATATTTGCTATCATTTCAGCTTCAGCATCATGGACGATGATATCGGAATCAGAACAGACGACGAGGAGGAGCTGAGAACGGCGATACGCAGTGCGTTTCCGCTTGCGGTATTCGGAGATGACCCGCTGGCAAACGAGGAGGCTTTTTTCTATGACATGAGCACCGTTCAGGGTTTTCTGCACGGAGGCGGACTGCCGTTTGAAAATTTCAGAGCAATGCTCAAAAATTACAGCTTGCAGATGAAAGGCTTCAATGTGACAAGCTCTGCCGTTACGATGACCGTTTTCTCGCAGTCGGATACGGTGCAGCTATGCGTATTTATAAGCGTGAAGGACGTAAGACCCGACGCTCTGGTTTACCTCAGACATGTGCAGGGAAACGGTGCGAAGCTCATAAATTCCGACGGAAGAGAACTTTCGGTCAGAGAAATTTTTACGGAAGCAAGCGAGGCTCTTAACAGGTGCGTGACCGATGTGGAAGAAACCTATCTGCTTGAAATCAAGCGTTTCGGTGATTGCGAGGATGTCGATTCTGTTATTGCCGAAAATACTTGCATGCTTTACGGAATGATGTGCGGTGATGAAGGCTGGCGTAATGTGCCGCAGGAGCTTGCGGAAATCAGAACCGAAAACCGCTGGGGGAGCAGAGATTTTACGAAGTTTATATCCTTCGGTGCAAATTCGGTTTTCTTAAATCTCAATCACAGCAAGACGGCACGGGACTATACGGCAAACAGAGAGAGTTTTGACCATAGCTTTTACGGGGATATAAATCCGTATTTTCTTATCGACAGTGCTTATGCCGGCGTGACGCACGGGGTTTTCCTGTCGATGGAGCTTGTAATGGTCATCAAAACGATATGCAGCCGGATACTTCGCAGGCAGGCCGACTATTACGCTGACCGCAGCAGACAGATAAGCAATGACATTCGCAAGACGAAAGCATACAGGGGACAGCTTTTGACGACACTTAACAAGATAGAAAGCCTTTCGATTTCGGAGATGGGCGAGTTAGAGAGAGTTATGCTCAGGAGCCAACAGATTGAGCCGATTATAGATAAGGTAAAGTATCTGCTTGAGCTGCTCGAATCAGAGCTGGATTTGCTGTACCAAAACAGCACGAACAGATTGGTAAACATATTGAC
>CAZLTX010000197.1:0-2429 GCA_964562555.1 uncultured Oscillospiraceae bacterium | reverse complement strand
GTATCCAAATCCAAGCTTTCGTAAATCGTATCGCCCTTATCGTCGGTATAGCTCCATTTGATTTCATTGCAATTATCGATAAGTGCAAGCAAGACATAGGCATATGAACGCATTTTGTCATTGAGCTTTTCAAAAGGAGTAAGGCTGTTTTCGTAAGCGTAAGAGCTAAGTGCGAAACGCTTCTTCCATGAGTCACCGAATTTCAGTTCCCAGCTGTACGGTTCTTGGGCGGTTTGAAGCTCGTTTGTGTAGCTGCCGAGCCTTGAAGAAATCGAAAGCAGCTCAGCCAGAGCATTGTTTGCCGGCATATCGCCGATATATGGATTTTTTGCTTTGTAAAGCTCGTTGGCGAGGCGGCTGATACGCTGTCCGTCGGGCAAAATCGTTTCACCGTTGACCTGTATTTGAGTTTCACCGTCAAGAGGAAGCACGATTTCAAAGGAACCGCTGTCATGTATAAACGAAGGGAGAGCACCGTAAATTATGAGCTCTTTTTCACTGCCTCGGCCTTCAAGCTTATAACGGCTGAACACCGTTGCGGAATCAAAGAATTGTCCCTTGACTACAAGCTCCTTTTCGGCAGCGGACTCGGCTGTCCGAACTTCGATGTCGGTACCGTAAAAGTCATGCACCGCATATCCGATCACAAAGAGCTTCAGAAATATTCCCGTTATGAAAATAAGCACAATCGCAAGCACGGCGAGCAGTATATTTCTGCGTCCTTTCTTGCGAATTTTTTTCATATAGTCGATTTCCGGCAGTTCGGATAGGCGAGCTTCGGACTCGGTACGCCCGGGCTCAGCACGGTCAAACTCGGACAGTGACACAGCTTGCCTGTACGATACGGCTGCCCCGGTTTCTGCGGCAGTGCATTCTTTGCCGTTTACAGACAGCTTTTCGCTTTCGTTCCCGACCATATCCGTAAGGATTTTGCGGCAATCGGGACAATTTGCAATGTGAGCTTTTATGCTTTCATTTGCTATATCGCTCGTAAGTCCGTCGGCATATGACGGCAGTAGATCCTGAATGATGTCACAAGGCAGATCATTTATGATATTGCCGACTTTTTTGTTCATTTATAAAAACCCCCTTTGATCAATTTTTCCTTTCCGCGGTAAAAGCTCACACGGGCACGGTTTTCACTAATGCCCATAATCTGCCCGATTTCCTTGAACGAAAGCTCACCCATCAGACGGAGATACATAATTTCTCGCGTCGGCTCATCGAGCCCATGCAGCAGCTTGAGCAGCTCAAAGGTGCTGAGCCTTTCGAGGCAGAGCTGTTCAGCAGAAGGACCTTTGCTCAGCTGTATATCAGGAGAGGCTTCCAACTCGTCCAAGGAAATGTCTGTGCGGGTTTTGGCTTGCTTTCGCAGCTGCTGCTGCCATACCTTGCAGGCAATACCGCAAAGCCATGTGCTGACACTGCTTTCACCGCGAAAACGGTCAATGGATTTCATAGCTTGGTAAAAGCTTTCCTGCGTAAGCTCCTCTGCCATATCGGCATCGGCACATTTTGAAAACAAAAAACCGTAAATCATCTTAGAATATCTGCGGTAGATATCCTCCATAGGCAAGCACCTCCTTTCGAGCTTTCTGTAAACTTAGTTACATAAAAGCGGATTTTGTTACAAGAAAATTGCAAAAAAATAAAAAAGTGAGGAAAGTAAAAGGTCACCGCCGACCGTCTGATGTCGGGGTGACCGCTGCGTACTAAATATGTATTTCACCCTCCGCAAGTATAACGGCATTGCCGCCCACCTTGATATAGCAGCTACGCTGTGAAGCATCAGTTTCCTCACAGCCGTCAGCCGAGCATTCGACATCGAGATGCGTGAGAATTGCGGAAGGACGGTTCATCTTCTCCCCTTGGATTATTTTGCTGTCATCTCCGTCCTTGACGAAGCCGTTAAGATAGCCATAGTAGGTGAGAGCACCGTTAGAGGTACCGGTTGCCGCTTCCTCATCTATGTCATAAAGCGGAGCGAAGTTTCTCGCATGGCAGAGAGCAGTGTCACCCTCGCAGGACTTGCCCAAGGTGAAAGCGTGAACGCCGACAACCTCGTAACGCTCGGAAAGTGCCGAGAGTGCAGGCATATCGGGAGCCAAAGCGTTTAAGTCATCAAAGCTTGCAACAGGCATCATTATATCCGGAAGTCCCGTTGAAATCATCTGCGGAGTAAGAGTAAGCCCCTTTTCGAGCTGCTCGTCGTAGCTGCTTCCCATGACTGCGTAAAGCTCGTCGAGTGCAGCCTTTTCGGTGATTTCACCGATTTTTACAGGGGAAGCCATATCCATCAGAACCTCTCCGTCCTTGACCGCAATATTGAGATCGCCGGCAAGCGTATGGTTCATATATGTATCGTTGTCCTTGATATATCCGCCGTAAAGCAGAGCCTTAAAGGAGGCTATCGTAGCGTGACCGCAGAG
>CAZLTX010000196.1:0-2436 GCA_964562555.1 uncultured Oscillospiraceae bacterium | reverse complement strand
TTTTCCGTTTTAGTCAACATATTTCATAAATATTTTTGTGTATTTTTCGTGAAAAGCTGCAGCTCTGTCAGAAACTCGCTCTCGTCGTTCGTATCATGGTTATCTATGAGGTAAAGCTCGATGCCGTCGCCTGTCGTTTCAAGCTCGTGCCTCTGTGCATATTCAAGCAGCTTTTCCCATTCGGCTTTCATATTCTCGTATCCGCCCTTTACCGTCATGCAGAGATAGTATCCGGCAGGCAGCAGCGAATCGTATTCCTCGTACTCCTCGACGATGTAAAACGCCGAGTCAAATCTGCCGTAGCCGCCGTCAAGCAGGTAAGCTCGGTCAATCATAGCTCCGACCTCTCCGTTTCCTATCAGATAAAGTAAATCCTCGCTTTCCGTTTGCAGCTTTTTCAGCACAAAGTCGATGTCCGCATCTCTTATCATGCTCTCACTTAGTGTCAAAATTTTGCGTTCGGGCAACTTTCTGACGCTTATGTTTTCGTGTATGTTTTTTTCGGCTATATAATAGTAGATTTCGTGTATTCTCGTCGAAAGCTGACCTTTCATTTTTTCAAGCTCTGCCTGTCTGTTTTCTATCTCGCTTACTGCCTTTCGGAACAGCTCTACCGTTTTTTCCAGATTGTAGTCCGATAAATGCTCCTTTATATCTTTCATAGGAAAACCGATGCTTCTCAGCTCTCTGAGTACATTCAGCGTTCTTATGTCATTGACGCTGTACATTCTGTAGCCGTTTTCGTCTCTTCTCGGCTTGAGTATGCCGATTTCTTCATAATAGCGAAGCGAATCCGTTCCTATATCATATAGCTTTGAGATTTCTCCTATCTTGTAATATTCCTTCAAAGCACTGCACTCCTTTCGCTGTTTCCTTTATTTTTACTTTCTCTTTTCTCATGCTTATGTTCTTATGTCCTTACGAAAATCATACCACAAAACTTTCTTAAAAAAAAGTAAGTAAGTCGGCTACGCCGATTATATTTCAGCGGTAGACTTTCTTGATATTCCGGAAATATCGAAGCGATATTTCCTACATAATAAAATAAGCTATTGACCTTGGTATGATACCAAGGTTTATACTGTCAATCAAGAGGTGATATTTATGACATATGAAAACAAAGCTTTAATTAAATCAAAATTTTTCCATTATGTGCTGCCATCGGTAGCCGCCATGTGGGTATATACGATATACACGATGGTAGACGGTATTTTCGTCGCAAGAGGCGTGGGTAAAGATGCTCTTGCGGCTGTAAACCTGTCGATGCCGATGATAAATCTGGCATTCGCACTGGGTATCCTGCTTGCTGTGGGTGCAAGCACCAAGGCATCGATATTCAAGGGCAAGGGTGAAAGCGAAAATGCTAACCGAATTTTCACCGTCAGTGCTCTTACGGTTGCTGTTGTCGGCATCGTTGTCGCAACAGTTGTTATGCTGAATCTGAACAGAATCGCTCTGCTTTTGGGTGCTACGGACGCAACGATAGACTATGTTAAGCAGTATTTGGGGATCATCATCTGTTTCGTTCCTTTCTATATGACTTCATATAATTTAGAGGTTCTGATCAAGGCGGACGGTTTTCCTAAGATTGCTTTTAAGACCGGTGTCGCCGGAGCTCTCACCAATGTCGTGCTTGACGCTCTGTTCGTACTGGTATTCCACTGGGGTATTGCAGGTGCTGCCGTGGCTACGGGACTTTCTCAGGCTATGACCTTCAGCATCTATCTGAGGCATTTCCTTTCGCCTAAGTCGGGCTTCTCCTTTATCAGCCTTGCGGAAAAATCCGTTTCTTCGGGCAGACTTGCTGCTGTCGGCGGCAGCGTTAAGACCATTATCAAAGAGGCTCCGGGAATGGCAAAGCTGGGTATAGCCGACTGCGTGACCGAGCTTTCGGTCGGCGTGTGCATCTTCATATTCAACCGTGTGCTGCTCAGTGTTTCGGGAAACGACGGTGTCGTAATCTATACCGTTATTTCCTACTTCTCGCAGCTCGTTCTGATGACGATGATGGGTATCAATCAGGGTACTCAGCCGCTTATCAGCTATTATCACGGCAGAGATGAGCATGCTTTCTGCAAGTACATTTTCAAAACGGCTCTGTGCTGTGCGGGTGTATGCTCGCTGGTCGCATTCGCCATCGGTATGCTCTGTCCGAGCCCTATCGTAGGCATTTATGTTGACCGCATTGCGGATCCGCTGCTTTTCGAAAAGGGAATTTCGGCATTCAAGCTTTACTCGCCTGCATTCCTGCCGCTCGGTGCTGTAATAACTCTGATGGGATATTTCACATCGCTTGAGCTTCCGAAATCAGCCATGAGCATTTCTGTCAGCCGAGGTTTGCTTTTCACATCGGCGTTCGTACTCCTGCTCTCCTTCTTCTTCGGTGAGTCGGGCGTGTGGGCTGCGGCAGCCGTATCCGAATGCTGTGCCCTGCTG
>CAZLTX010000195.1:0-2482 GCA_964562555.1 uncultured Oscillospiraceae bacterium | reverse complement strand
CTTCTTGACTCGACAGCACTTACCCTTGCGGCATCACTGTCAAAGCCCTTTAGCTTTCGTCCCAAGTGCGGCATTGCCTCTCGCATTGCACTGACCGCAAAAGCAGGCAGAGAATTTTCTACCGCATCCGCCTTGCCGTCTCTCAGCTCGCCCCAGGTCGAGCTCGGTAGCTCGTAGCCGCCGCCTCCGTTTTCAAAAGCAAGCTTTTCGTATTTTTCCTGAAATTCAACGCCTGCCAGCACGTCGTCAGAGCCGAAATCCGAGGTTCTGACATCACAAAGGAGTGCACTGTTGGCTGTTCCGCTTGCCCTGTCTCTGTAGCTCATACCGTTTGTCACAACTCCGCCCTCCTGAGATGAGGCTGTTATGACCTCGCCGCCCGGACACATACAGAAGGTATATACTCCTCTGCCGTTTTCACATCTGTGGCTCAGCTTGTAGTCAGCAGGCGGAAGTCCGAGCTCTGCTGCGGGTGCTCCGTATTGTGCTCTGTCTATAAGCTCCTGCGGATGCTCTATTCTGACACCTATCGAAAACGGCTTCTGCTGCATGACTACATGTCTGCCGTTCAGCATTCTGAAGGTATCTCTGGCACTGTGTCCTATTGCGAATACAGCCGCATCGCATGAAATCGTTTCCTCTTTTCCGAGCCTTCCCTCACTGTCAAGCTCAGCAGTTCTCAGTCCGCAAAGACGGCTTTCATCTTCGGCAAGCACTATGTCCGTAACCAATGTATTGAAACGCACCTCGCCTCCGAGCTTCACTATCTCTTCTCTTATCGCTTTGACAACGCTTCTGAGTATGTCCGTGCCGACATGCGGCTTCTGCTTGTATAAAATATCCTCCGGTGCTCCCGCATTCACAAGCTCCGTAAGCACCTTAAAAATCCTCGGATCCTTGATTCCCGTGGTCAGCTTGCCGTCACTGAAGGTTCCCGCTCCGCCCTCGCCGAACTGTACGTTTGACTGCGGATTTAGCTTGTGCTCGGTCCAAAATTTCTGTACCGCTGCCGTTCGTTCCTCCACACACTGTCCGCGTTCGAGTACTATCGGGCGAAGTCCTGCCTGTGCCAAAATCAGTGCAGCAAACATTCCCGCAGGCCCGAAGCCTACCACTACAGGTCTTTTCTGTGCCTCACGCAGACCGCCTGCGATTTTCGGCAGTCTGTAGCTCGTATCCGGAGTAAGCTCGAGCTTCAGCTTGTCGTTTGCCGCAAGCTTTGCTTTCTTGTTTGGATTTTTCTTATACACAGCGACAAAATCCAGAGAATATACCCAAAATATGTTTGCCTTGTCCCTGGCATCTATGGATTCTCTGGCTATTTTCCACTCCTTAATTATAAGGTCACTTCTGCCGATTTTTTTCAGAATTTTCTGCGGCAAAAGCTCCTTGCTCTCATCGAGCCTAAGCTTTATCTGATGTATTCTGTACATTTTACTCTTCTTTTCGTTTATTTTTTCTTAAAATTACACAGCGTTTTCGCAGTGCTTTTTGCCTATGCCTCTGTCGTTTCCGCTGCGGCTGCCGCTGCCATCGCATTTCCTGCACGTATTCCCGTCAGCCATGCATGATGCAGATTGAAACCGCCGCAAGGTCCCGCATATTCCAGCACCTCACCGCTGAAATAAAGCCCCGGTACCGGCTTTGACTCCATGGTTCTTTCGTCAAGCTCGGCAGAAACAACACCGCCGCAGGTTACCTGTGCCTCTTTCCAGCCCGCAAGCCCGGTGACATCAAGCGTGAAATTCTTTATCCCGTCTGCAATCGCTGTAATTTGCTCGTCCGTAAGCTCCGATGCAGGCATATCCGCACGCAGTCCGAGCCTTTCAAGTACGATTGCCGCAAGCTTTTCCTTGACGAGAGTTTTCAAAATATCTCCGCACTTAAGCCCCTGCTTCTGACTCAGCTTTTTCAGCTGCCGCTCGCAGGCTTTCAAATCAAACATATCCGCAAGGTCTATTTGAAGCTTGTAGCCCTCAAACGATGCTGCTTTTCCGCTTTCAAACTTAGGCTTGATGTGACCCGAAAGGTTCATTATGCAGATTCCCGAAAGGCTGTCCTCACGGAACTGAATTTCTCCCGACTCTCTCAAAAGCTCGCTTCCATCAAGCAGCAGCTTGACCGTTCCCTTCACACGAACTCCCTTGAGCCTTTTCAGCTCATTGCTGCCGTTTTTCTCGGCAGACATCGGCGGCTTCACATATACCGCCGTAAGACTCGGAGCCGTCGGAGTCACCGTATGACCGAGCTTTCTCGCCATTATATATCCGTCACCCGTCGTTCCCATGACAGGATAGGATTTACCGCCGGCAGCTATCAAAAGTTTTTTTGCACGAAAAACTCTCGAAACAAGCTTTTCGCAGCTTTTGCTTTTCTCACCGCCGCCCTTGCTTTCGCAAAGCTTTTCCTCAACGAAAAGAAGGAAGCCGCTCTCAGAGTCTGCTTCCACCTTTTTTACATCGTGATTTAACAATATATCCGT
>CAZLTX010000194.1:0-2509 GCA_964562555.1 uncultured Oscillospiraceae bacterium | reverse complement strand
TAACATTTCTTCGATTTTGTCTTTCTTTTTTTGAAAAATTTGATATTATAGTTTATGGACACAAAATTAACAAGAAAGTATTAACAGAAAAGAGGAACAAAAATGTCATTACACATCGTTTTCGTAGAACCTGAAATTCCGCCTAATACGGGAAACATAGCAAGAACCTGTGCCGCAACGAACACAGTGCTGCATTTGGTCAAGCCGCTTGGTTTTAACATAGATGATAAGAGCCTGAAAAGGGCAGGGCTTGATTACTGGCCGTATGTAAAGCTTGAGCTTCACGAAAGCCTCGACGAATTTATGGCAAAGTACGGAGACGGCTCACACAGACTTTTTTTGGCTACCACCAAGGGCGGGCATATTTATACGGAGCATGAGTACAGAGATGAGGACATGTTTCTTTTCGGAAAGGAAACTGCGGGACTGCCTCGTGACTTCATAGCAGAGCATCAGGAAAATGCGATTCGCATACCGATGAGTGCTGACACAAGACTGCGTTCTTTTAATTTGGCAAACTCTGCCAACATAATTTTATTCGAAGCACTCAGACAATTAAATTTTCCCGACTTGAAATAGTGTTTATTTTTTGGTATAATATTTGCATACGAGAAAATACGCAAAAAATAAGCATTGAATGAATGAAAAGAAGTTGTCCGTCAAAGGACGAGTATGTGTTTAGAGATGTAGTTTAGTTGAGGTGTATGAGTGAAACTTGGTTATGATTTGACAATAGAGCAGACGCAGAAACTGACGATGACCCCGGAATTGATACAGGCAATTCAGATTTTGCAGTTCAATTCGCAGGAGCTCGAAAGTTTCGTCCGGGACGAGCTTATGCAAAATCCTGTTTTGGAATATGAGGCAGGAGAGGACAAGCAGGATAAGGAGCCTGAGGTATCCACATCTGAAACCTTGGACAAGAAGGAGGCAGAGGCTGCCGATTTCGACCTGCGTGAAAAAATTAAAGAGGGAGAATACGACGATATCAGCTACAAGCAGTGGGAGCATCGCAAGGAAAACGATGAGCCTACCTTCGAGCAGTTCGTGAGCAAGGAAGAAACTCTTGAGGACTATCTGCTTTTGCAGCTTACTTTTTCCAGCCTTAAGGGCGAGGATATGAAGATAGGCAGATATCTGGTAGAGGCAATCGACGAAAACGGTTATCTGACAGTGGAGCTGCCGAAGGTGGCAAAGCTGTTCAAGATCAGCGAGGAGCATGCCGAAAGAATTCTCGATGTTATACAGACCTTTGACCCGTCGGGAGTCGGTGCACGCTGTCTTAAGGAATGTCTTATCATTCAGCTTGCGGCAAAGGGACTGCTGGAGGATTCCGTAGAGTACATTATCCTACATCATTTGGAGGATATAGGAGATAATAAGCTCAGCAAGGTTTCCAGAGAAACCGGCTTGACGGTGGCACAGGTTCAGATGATTACGGATTTAATCAGAACGCTTGAACCTAAGCCGGGCAGAAGATTTGCAACGGGCGAAAGTGTCAAGTATGTGGTGCCCGATGTCACCGTGGAAAAGGTGGACGGTGAGTATCAGATAATCACCAACGAAACCACGATTCCGAGATTGATGGTCAGCTCCTACTATATGAGCCTCGCCAAACAGGCGAATGATGATGAGTCGCTTTCAAAATATCTGAACGACAAATACAATTCGGCTATGTGGCTGATAAAGAGCATAGAGCAGAGGCGGCAGACGATTTACAATGTGGTTGCGACAGTGGTGGAGCATCAGAAGGAATTCTTGGATTACGGTCCGAAATATCTTAAAACGCTGACGCTGAAACAGGTCGCAGAGGCACTGAACATTCACGAGTCTACGGTAAGTCGCTCGATAAACGGCAAGTACATGCAGACACCGAGAGGAGTTTTTGAAATCAAATATTTCTTCTCAAGCGGTGTGACGGGTGCAAGCGGCGAGGGAATGTCCTCGAACAGCATCAAGACCTTTATCAAGGAAATCATAGACGGTGAAGATCCCAAGAAACCTTACAGCGATCAGGATATGGTCGAAATTCTCAGCAAAAAGGGAATAGAAATCTCACGCCGTACCGTCGCTAAGTACCGTGAGGGAATGAATATTTTATCTTCTTCCAAGCGTAGAAGATACTAATATACATATTTAATTTTACAACTTTATTTATTAAAACATTAAAGCATTGTCATTATGGAAATTTAGGAGGAAAAGAAATGGCGATTAGAGTAGGCATTAACGGTTTTGGCAGAATTGGCAGAGTGGTAATTCGTGCGGCTATGGACATGCCGGAAATTGAAATCAGAGCAATCAATTTAAGAAATGCAGACCTGGAATATATGGTTTACATGCTGAAGTATGACACGATTTTCGGCAGATTTCCGAAGAGCCTCGATCATGATCAGTCAGGCATTTTCATCGACGGAAAGCATGTAGATGTTTATTCGTTTTCGGATGCATCGGAAATTCCGTGGAAAGAGGCAGGCGTTGATTATGTAATCGATTGTACGGGAGCTTATGT
>CAZLTX010000193.1:0-2513 GCA_964562555.1 uncultured Oscillospiraceae bacterium | reverse complement strand
GATTTTATCAGCTATCTGAAAAAGCACGATGACTGGTTCCTCAGCGAGGCTATGAAACAGCATCACTATCTCGATGAAATTTACGACAAAACCGTGAATACGATACGCTTCATAACCCTCAAGGATCCGAAAACTAATAAGTTCAAGGTATTTTTCGCAGTTCAGCGAATAGGCACCAAGGAAACGATTCCGGTAGACAACGGAAGCCGAGGCGGACTGGTTTCCAAAATCGACCTCGATACGGGCATTCTCAGCGAGGCAAGATGCCTGCACAACCGCAATGTGTATAAGGTTCACCCGGATTCGGGTGCGGCGATAGAGGGCGTACAGGTACCGAATTGGCAAGAGCTCAAGGAGGATATGCTCGCACTCGCAAACAAGCTGCCGTACATGCACTTTATCGCATGGGATATATTGATAACAGAGGAAGGTCACTGCATCATAGAGGCCAATACTTCATCGGGAGTAAATATCATTCAGCTTTGGGGCGGTCAGAGAAATGCGGAGCTCGGAGACTTTTACCGTGCACACGGAGTTATAAAGTAAGAGGAATACTATGAAATACATTATTATGGCAGACGGCAAGGGCACCAGATGGGGAAACTATCAGGATAAACCCAAGCATCTGATAGAAATCGGCGGGGAAACGCTGCTCGGCAGGACGGTACGCCTGCTCAAGGAAAACGACCCCGGGAGCGAGGTTATAATTACCTCGCATGATCCGAGATATGAGTTCGACGGTGCGGTAAGATACGAGCCTAAGAACAATCACTTGGAAATAGATCGTTTCACGCAGGAGTTAATAGAGGACGATGTATGCTTTCTTTACGGAGATACTTTTTATTCCGAGAGAGCGATTGCAACCGTCACGCAAACAGCGGCGGAGGATTTGCTTTTCTTCGGAAATGAGCGTTCGATAGTGGCTGTCAAGGTTGCGGACGGAGAGCTTTTCAAAAAGCATGTTGACAGGATTAGACAGTTATTTTTGGACGGCAAGCTCGAAAAATGCATAGGCTGGCAGGTCTACGGCTCATTCATGGGATTGCCGCTGGAAGAAAAACGGATAGACGAAAAATTTGTTTTGTTAAAGGACGGCACAGAGGATTTTAACTCCCCTGAGGACTACAACAGGAGGAAGGACAAATAAATGGGATTCAAAAAATTGGTGGTTAATGCACTGGCACTCGGACCTACATCGAGAGGCTTCACCGGCGGTGAGGCAAGACGCTGGGTTCGTGAGGTTTACAGACACAGAACGAGAAACTACGGCTTCAGCCGCAGGGAAACAAGCTGGGCACTCAGACACGGCTTTATGCCTGAGCAGGTGGCAAAGCTGGGTATAAACGATGAAAATGTTGCGGATTACATTTCCGCAAAGGATTATGCATATCTCAGACCGCTTAACGGCACCTACAGTAAGTGGATTACGGACAAGGTTACGATTCATACTATTTTCAAGCCTTTCCGCAGCTATATGCCGACGGTGTATTTTCAGATAAGCAAGAGATATGACGAGACAGTGGTAAAGCCGCTCGCAGATGACAGCCTCGGCTACAGCTTTGAGGGCGTTTTGGAGCTTATAAAGGAAAAAGGAGAGCTTACGCTTGCACCCGCAAACGGAGTTTCCGCATCTACGCTTGCATATCACGATGAGAGCTTTTGGTTTGACGACAAAAAGCTCACGGCAGAGGGTCTGATAGAAAGACTGTGCATGTTCAACTCCACGGTAGTAATAAAGGAAAAGGTAAGAACAAGCGAAATCGTTGACAACGGCGTGCTGAATCTTATAGTTTTCAATGAATTCGGCGACAATCCGGTTATCGGAGATGCTTTCTTTGTTTTCGACGAGTATGAGAGAAAGCCTGTCAGAACGGTAGAACAGAGAAAGACGGACAGCCTCGAGGAAGAGGATGTGGACGATGACAGATACAGAGATATCAAGGCAGAGCCTGCCGACGAGAAAAACGGAACATGGAGAGGCAAGCCGATACCGCATTGGGATGAGATAAAGGATGTAATAAACAGACTTTGTGTTTTCGTGCCTCAGCTTGAGTTCTTTGCTGCACAGATTGTCATCAATGAGGACGGCTTCAAAATAAGCTCAATGCTGAACCAGCCGGAATATCCGACCTGTAAACCGTTCAGCAAGGAAACGAGTGCATATCTGTTCCGCAAGGTGGCACAGAAAAAAGAAGCTTATGCAAAGGGCGGCACCCGACTGCAAAGAGGTGCGAAAAAGGTAAAGCTCAAGGTCAGAGCAAGATTTGCGAAGATGTTTTATCCTAAGGGCTTGATACCGTATCTGAGCATTCGCTGGATAGGCGATGTGTGGAAGGATTTCACAACCAACAAGGATACGAGCCTGAAACAAAAGCTTTGGGCATACGGACACGGCTTCCTTTCGTACAGAATCCTTCAGTACGGCGTTACCGAGGAAAACTACGGCGAATATATCTCCGATTTTGAATATAAATGGCTCCGTCACATCAATCCTAAGTACAGGAAGTGGATGG
>CAZLTX010000192.1:0-2544 GCA_964562555.1 uncultured Oscillospiraceae bacterium | reverse complement strand
AAACAGGGCTGTCGCTTATGCGGCAGCCCTGTTTTGGAAAGGGATTTATTTGATAGCTGCTTCTAAAGCAAGCTTCATCATGTTGGTGAAGGAATTTTGTCTTTCTTCTACGCTGCTCTTGGCTCCGGTAACGAAGTTGTCGCTTATGGAGATGATGGAAAGTGCGTTTACTTTGTTGTATGCAGCGTTCATATAGAGTGCTGCGGTTTCCATTTCTACAGCCTTTACACCCATCTTAGCCCATTTCTTCCACCAGTCACCGAATTCGTAGAACACATCACAGGTAACCACATTACCCGCCTTGAAATCAATTCCGATTTCGTTTGAAGCGGAGTAAACTTTTTTGATCAGTTCCCAGCTTGCACTCGGGCTGTACTGTCCCGGAATATCGAAAGCGTGCTGATAATTTGAGTCCGTAGATGCCGCAAGTGCAAGGAAAACATCACCGAGCTCAAGCTCATCGGTAAATGCACCCGCAGTTCCTATACGGATAAGATTTTGCACGCCGTATTCGGTCATAAGCTCCCAAGAGTAGATTCCCATTGACGGCATACCCATGCCTGTACCCTGAACGGATACCGGAACGCCTTTGTATCTGCCGGTGAAACCGTACATATTTCTGATGTCGGTATATAAAACGGCATCATCTAAAAAGTTTTCTGCGATAAATTTAGCTCTCAAAGGGTCGCCCGGCAGCAGAACGCTTTCTGCGATTTGCCCCTTGGAGGCAGCTATGTGTAATGACATGATTAGCTCCTTTCAGATTGAAAATTACTTATTTATATTGTAACACCGCATCAGGACTGTTTTCCAGCACTTTTTTGCCTATTTCGGCGGTGTTCTTGCTGATTTTAACAAGCTTCAGCTTAGGACAGTCGGCGAAAGCCTCGTCACCTATGGAGAGCAGATTGTCGTTGCCCTCGAAATAAGCGATGGACGAGCCCTTAAAGGCACCGTCACGAATACGGATTACCGACGGCGGCAGTATGAGCTCACGCACATATTGATTGTTTCTGAAAGCCGTTTTACCTATCTTTTCTACGGCAAGAGTTTTGAGCTCGGTCGTTTCGTGAAGCTCGTCGGTCACCTCAGCCTCTATATACTCAGGAATTTTGACGATTTCATCGCTTCCGAGGTAGCTTTTGACCGAGGCGGAGGTTTCGAAGATATAAAATTCGAAATCGCCGTGGGTTTCAAGTCGGAACTGCTTGTGTGCGATGCTTGAGCTTTCGTTTATATCGGTGCCGAAAAGTCTGTCGATGGACGCACCGAGGTTTACCGCATGTGAAGCCTTGAAGAGGATTAAATCCTCCGGCTTAAGTATGCGGCGTATTTCGTTTTCAAGCAGGCTGCGATCCTCGAAGTAAAGAGCTTCTATGCCAAGCCTTGCAGCCTCTTCGACCGTAAAGCGTATATCTATGCCGTATGCTAGCAGAAGGTCGATTTTGTGAGCCGCAAGCACTGAGGCAATCTGTCTGTGAGTTTCCTCGCTTATATCACCGAGCTCACGTATGTCACCGAGTACAGCGATTCGGCGGCCTCCGTCCGCAACGGCTATTTCGTCCATGGCGGCAAGTGTGTTGCCTATAGCCATGAGTGAGCTGTTGTAGCAGTCGGCGAAAACATTGTATTTGCCGCCGCAAGGGTGAAGCACATTTTGACGCATGCCCGACGGGCGGTATGAGGCTATTCCCTCGAGGATTTCTTCGGTTTTGAGCTTGAGTGCCTTGCCGACAGCATAGGCTGTGACAGCGTTCAGCACATTGTGCTCGCCCGGAACGAAAACCTCTGCCTCATGTTTTTCGCCGGCCTTGGTATCGACTAGGGTAAAGCTGCTGCCCGACTCACCGTCACGGTCAAAGCTTTTGATATTTTCAGCATAATACATCGCCTTGCTGTTTTTCAAGCTGTAGCTTATGACGGTCTGAGAAAACTCATGCCGCATGAGCATTTCATCGTCGTAGTTGACAAAAGCAAGTCCGTCGGGTTTTCCGTATGCGGAAAGCGAAAGCTTGTCGGCGGCAAGAGCCTCACGGCTGCCGTAGCTCTCAATATGAGAAACACCGATATTTGTATATACAGCCATGTCAGCTTCAAGCTGCTTGGCGGAGATTTCGACGGTACGGGGAACGAAAGCACCGACCTCTTGAAGATAGACATTGGTCGGGCGTTTCAGACCTTGGATATTTCGTGTCACGGAAAACATCGAGTTGTTGTTTCCCTTTGAGACGATAGGGTTTTTGTAATGTGCTCTCAGAACAGCCTCTATCATTTCTTTGGTGGAGGTTTTGCCGACCGAGCCTGTAAGGGCTATTACCTTGGCTCTGTGAATAGAGCGGATATAGTGAGATGCTCTGATGTATGCGTCGGTGATAACACTGTAGCCGTCCTCATTTGTGTCGGGTATATACAGGGAGTTTTCGAAGTCACAAGGCTCGTTTGTGATGATAAACAGACAGCCGCTTTTCACAGCAAGGTCGAGAGGATCCTCGTTAAAGCCGGAGGACATCGGTGCCGCCTGCCAGTACATGAAAACAGAGTCCG
>CAZLTX010000191.1:0-2546 GCA_964562555.1 uncultured Oscillospiraceae bacterium | reverse complement strand
TCGTTTTTGTCGATAGCACCCATAGGACAGAGCTCGGCACAGAGTCCGCAGCCTGTGCAGGCATCAGAGGTAAGAGGCTTGACCTTGCGTATGTCGATGAAATTACCGTGTCTGTCCTGCGGCTTATAGTACGGAGCGTTGGGATCACCGTCCGGCTTGACCGGTGAAAGCGGTTCACAGAAAGCGACGGATTTCACCATATTGCCGAACACAGCGAGTGCAAAGCTTTCAGCCTCCTTGAGATCAGCCTCGTCGGGTCTGCCGGCACCGAGCGTTTTCGAGAAGGAGTGCTCGCACGAAAACGCTGCCGCCGCGATGGTGCGGAAAGCTGCGTTTTCCATCACGGCGGTGAGCTCCGCCAGCGAGTTGTCGAAGGCTCTGTTACCGAAGGTCACGAGCGGAATGGCGGAGGCTCCGTTGCCGGCTATCGTCCCGAGATACGGCAGCAGAAGATTCGGAAGCCTGCCCGCATAGGTAGGGCAGCCGAATACGACCAAATCCGTTTCGTTTAATTCAGGGAAGGTGCTGCGGGCAGACGGCAGCGTAAAATCATATGTATGACCCTCCACCCCGCAGCTTGCGGCAAGGCAGTCGCCTATGGTGTTTACAAGCCGTGCAGTGGTGCCGGTCGGGCTAAAGTATATTTTCCAAACTCTTTTGATTTCCATTGTTATTACTCCTTTCTGAGCTGTCAGCGTATATCCGCAGGCAGTCTTTGTTCGATTATATATGCGGGGATTCCGACGAGAATACCGCCTATGATGCCGGTGAACAGCAATACAGCAAAGTAGCTCATCAGGCTTGAGGTGGAAACGATAAGACAGGCTGCAATGAGCTGTCCGAGGTTGTGCATCACGCCTCCTGCCATGCTGACACCCACCATGCTGAAAAGTCCGGTGCGTTTCAGTACGCACATGACGCAAAGGCTGAGAATACCACCTGCAAACGAATAAATCATTCCGAATACGCCGCTGAACAAAAGCCCTGCGATTACGATACGCACGCAGTTGATTGAAAGGGCATATCGAAAGCCCATGCGGTACAGAGCAATTATAATTACAAGGTTCGCAATACCGAGCTTGACCCCGGGTACGGGAATCGGAATCGGTATCAAAGCCTCAATGTACGAAAAGATAAGAGCCAGAGCCGCAAACATCGCAGAGAACGCAAGTCTGCGTGTCTTTGCCGTGCGGGCAAACTGCGAAGGTTTATCCTGAGATGACATCGATTTCACCCCCTTGCTCATTTTCGGCTTTACTTGAGCGGATTTCAACGATGACTTTGTTCGGCAGACAGGCAATGCTGTCCTTTGCATGGGAAATTGCACCGGTTTCCACGCAAACCTGATTTTGGCAGGTGGAAGAAGTCATTGAAACCATACCGCCTTTTATGGTAATATGATTAGAGCAGCCTTGCTGCACGATGTCGATTTCATTATCCTCATCAAGAGCATAGACACCGTAGAGCTCACCGCTGACGGTAAGCACAACCTCATCACCGCTGCCGCCGCCCGAAAGCGAAGAGCAGGAGATGACAAGCCCGAATGCCACGAGGAATATGAACAAAAAAATATCGGCCTTCTTAATCATACAAACTCCTTACGAAAGGTTGGAAATATCAATGAAAACGAAACAAAATACCGCTTTTTGCGAAAAGCTGCGGAAAATTGCCGCACTTACATTGATTCTCATACTCCTTATTATACCACAAACGGCATGTACCGCCAACGAAAAAAGCAATGCAAATACGGGAATCTCCAAAACGGGATTTTACCTTGATACGCTGTGTACGATTACGATTTTCGGACTTGAGAATGCGGACGGCAGCCTGTCACAGCTTGACGATGAAGAACGGCAGAGGCAGATACTTTTGCTCATAACCGACGCATTCAAGCTTTGCGACAGCTACGAAAAGCTGCTGAGCAAGACGATAGAAAGCTCGGAGATAGCTAAAATCAACAATGCAGGCGGCAAATCCGTCGAGGTAAGCGAGGAAACCGCAGAGCTTATCCGCAAGGGAATCGAATACGGCGAAAAGTCGAACGGAGCCTTCGATATCACGATAGGCAAGGCTACCGACCTTTGGGGCTTCAGAGAGGCAGAGGGTGACGAGACGAGCGAATCCGGCATGGTAGGAAAGGTGCCCGATGACGAAACGCTGATTGAGGCAATGCAGCATGTGGACTATAAAAAGGTAAAGATAAGCGGCTGCACCGTACAGCTTGCAGATCCCGATATGGAGCTTGATCTCGGCGGAATAGCCAAGGGCTACATTGCGGATAAGGTAACGGAATTTCTGCAAGAAAGAGGTGTGACGAGTGCAATAGTTGACCTGGGAGGCAACATTGTGGCAATCGGCGGAAAGGCAGAAAGCCTCATAAGCGATTCTGAAGCCGTCTGCACGGATTTCACTGTGGGAATTAAGGACCCGCAGTCCGATGTCGGTGAACTTTTGGGAACGCTGCCCGTAAAGGATAAGACCGTTGTGACCTCGGGAACCTACGAGAGATATTTCGTCGAGGACGGCGAAAAGTACCACCACATACT
>CAZLTX010000190.1:0-2554 GCA_964562555.1 uncultured Oscillospiraceae bacterium | reverse complement strand
GGCAGGATTTCAACGAAAGCTCCTACGGAACCCTTAGCTGTGCTGAGAATTCTCGTAACCTTACCCTCGTAAACTTCACCGACCTCAACATCCTTGGTCAGAGTTTCGATTTCCTTCTTGCAGGCCTCTGCCATCTCGCCGTCTGTGCCGTAGATGGAAACAAGTCCCTCGTCGTTGATGTCAATCTTGACATTGTACTTTTCTACCAGTCCGTTGATGGTCTCGCCGCCCTTGCCGATGACGATTCTGATCTTGTCAGGATTAATCATCATGGACATTGCACGAGGTGCATACTTGGAAAGCTCAGTACGAGGTGCAGGGATTTCTTCGAGCATCTTGTCCATAATGAACATTCTGCCTTCCTTTGCCTGTCTGAGTGCCTTTTCGAGAATATCTCTGGATAAGCCGTGTACCTTGATATCCATTTGGATAGCCGTTACACCGACCTCTGTACCTGTTACCTTGAAGTCCATATCTCCGAGGAAGTCCTCCATACCCTGAATGTCGCTGAGGATAGCGAATTCGGAGCTGCCGTCCTCTTTTACTCTTTCGATGAGTCCCATTGCGATACCCGCTACAGGTCTTTTGATAGGAACGCCTGCGTCCATAAGTGCGAGGCAGGAGCCGCAGGTGGAGCCCATTGATGTCGAGCCGTTAGATGACAATACATCCGATACGACACGAATAGCATAAGGGAATTCCTCAACCGGCGGGATTACAGGCAGCAAAGCTCTTTCTGCAAGTGCTCCGTGTCCGATTTCTCTTCTGCCCGGTGAACGAGGTGATTTAGCTTCACCTGTGGAATATCCCGGGAAGTTATAGTGGTGAATGTATCTCTTTTCGGTCTGTTCCGTGATACCGTCGATGGTCTGTGCCTCTGATGCCGGAGCAAGTGTACAGGAGGAAAGCACCTGAGTCTGTCCTCTCTTGAAAAGTCCTGTTCCGTGTACTCTCGGCAGAAGTCCCGTTTCGCAGAAAATCGGACGGATTTCGTCGCATTTTCTGTCGTCCGGACGGATACCCTCGTCCAAAATCATTCCGCGCACCGTTTCCTTGGTGATATTATACAAAACAGCATCGATATCCTTCATGTTGTCAGGATATGTCTCTGCGAAGTATTCCTTGGTTTCGACCTCTACTGCGTCCATGTTGTCAAGTCTTTCGAGCTTGTCAACCGTGTGGATAGCTTCTTTCATCTTAGGTGTAGCATATTCTCTTACCGCTGCGTCGATTTCTTCAAGCGGCTTGTAAAGCTCTACCTGCATCTTAGGCTTGCCGAGCTCTGCTACGATCTGGTCAATAAATTCTACGATTTTTTTGATTTCCTCGTGTGCGAAAAGAATCGCATCGAGCATTACCATTTCGGGTACTTCCTTAGCCCCTGCTTCTACCATCATGATAGCGTCCTTTGTTCCCGCCACGGTCATGTCGATATCAGAAAGCTCTCTCTGCTCAAGCGTAGGGTTGATGATGAATTTTCCGTCAACTCTGCCGACCTTAACCGAAGCTGTCGGTCCGTCCCAAGGAATATCGGAGATTGCGATTGCAATTGAGGAACCGATCATCGCTGTTATTTCAGGGCTGCAGTCAGGGTCAACCGACATACAGGTTGCAACAACGACAACGTCATTGTAAAAGCCCTTTGGGAAAAGCGGTCTTAAAGGTCTGTCCATCAGACGGGAAGTAAGAATAGCGTGCTCGCTCGGTCTTCCCTCTCTCTTGATGAAGCCTCCCGGAATCTTACCTACGGAGTACATTCTTTCTTCGAAGTCGCAGCTGAGCGGGAAGAAATCGATTCCCTCCTTAGGCTCCTTGGAGCAGCATACCGTAACATTCACAACCGTGTCACCGTAGCGTACCCAAGCCTGTCCGTTCGCCTGTTCGCAAACCTTGCCGATTTCAACCTGCAAAAGTCTGCCGCCGAGCGGATACATAAATGTTCTGTAATCTGTAAATCTAGGCATTTTTTATCCTCCTGTTTTTGTGCAATGCCCGTTTTTCGTATGACTCTCGGAAAAAGCTCAGTTTGGCGTGAGTTCTTTCAGAGAGTCACATCATACTGATTCACGGACATGCATTTAGTTTTGGTTTTTTGATTATATGAAAATAAAAGCGGGGTTTTCTCTGTTGCCCCGCTTAAATTCACAGTAAAATTACGGCTTACTTTCTTAAACCTAAACGAGCGATAAGATTTCTGTATCTCTCAAGGTCATTTTCCTTAAGGTAAGCAAGCATGTTTCTTCTCTGACCTACCATCTTCAAAAGGCCTCTTCTGGAGTGATGGTCTTTTTTGTGAACCTTAAGATGTTCGTTAAGGTCGTTGATTCTGTATGTCAGAATTGCAATCTGAACCTCAGGGGAACCTGTGTCGCCTTCCTTAAGCTGATAGTCTTTGATAATCTGCTGTTTCATTTCTTTAGTAATCATGTTTTTATTCCTTTCTTAATTCGCCTCATGCCGAGCTATGCGTCGGAATCTCGCAATGCACAGCAAAGGTAATATTTCAACAACTTATGTTACCATAACGGCAGCTTTTCGTCAAGTGCTATTTTGC